>NZ_MUET01000017.1:0-63834 GCF_001995685.1 Salinivibrio sp. IB282
GATCAGGATTGATGTCCGCCAAGATATAGTGGTCATAATCGGTATTGAGAAACACCGATCCGGCCCCAACAAAGGGCTCTATCAGCGTGTCACCCTCAGGAAGATGACGACGAATGTCATCAACCAGTGAGTACTTACCTCCCGCCCACTTTAGAAACGCGCGATGCTTTCTCATTGCCCCTAATCTATCTCTGCGGTCTGAAAAGGGGCGGATTGTACCCTATTTTGCKTCATCAATCAGCGGATTTTACTGGCCATTYGCTCGGTTAATTTCGCGATGAATCTGACTGAATGATTTCACAAAAGGCTGCAGTGCACGGACATTATCCGCTAAGTTTAATTCAGCACGACGCGCTTCCGTCACACTGGCATAGTCACCTAACAAGACCATATACCAGGTCGCGTTGTTTCGCGGTGTTTGGTACACCTGCACGCGGTCAGCCAATTGATAATCCTCAATCAAGGCAACGGCATCTTGCCGCGATTGCAGCGCGGCCAATTGCAAGGCATAACGCTGGGCTGGAACATTAAGCAAAGCTTGTGGCGCGAATGGCAGCCCATCCTCATTCTGGCTGAGATTGTTTTGGCTGCGATTGTCTGATTCAGAGTTGGTCGGCGACGCCGTTGCGCCCTCATCGGTCGCTTGATCTGAACTCGCGCTGTTATCAGCGGTGGTTTGCGGTGCCGCAGGTGAAGGCACTGCCTCACTGATTTCGCTGGCTAACGGCTCCTCAACGGCGTCGGTACCGTCTCCCCCGGCATCTTGTTCATCAATAATCGCATCAACCACGTCATCCGGTACCACGACTCGCTGGCCTTCATCACTGCGCCCGACAGTCAGCCCTTCCCCATTGATATCATCTGGCAGGGCGGCCTGATCTTCCGTTACCGCACCATTATCGCTAGATGGCGAGGCAATCGTCCCACTCCCCGCGTCCGCGCTAGACGCACTAGGTTGTGCATCTGTTTGGGTCGTTGTTTGCGGGTCAGTGAGCGTCTGCTCCTCTTGTTCACTGAGCAAATCGTCTAACTGCTTGAGCCCTTCAGGAAGCACCGCCTCTGACGCAGAGTCAGCTTGTTGGCTTGGAAATACCCACCAAATTGCACCGGCTCCAAGGATCATCAATACCACAGCGAGAATCAGCATTAAGAAGGGTTTGTTGTTTTTAGCGGGCTTTTTCTTATCTTTACTCACAGCGCCTGTCTCCTGATTGTCCTTTCCCATAATGGTGCCGGGGTAAACGGTTTGATTGGCAAGTTTGGCTAACCACTGTTTCTTTTTCTCGCCACCGATGCGCTGGGTAACCGCCAACACATCAATAAACATCTCGGCTTCTCCCTCATTGAGGGGGGAGATTTCCAGCTCCAGGGGTTTTTGCTCGTGCCCGTAAGACACCTGGCTTAGCCACTTGTTCAACTTTCCAGGGAGCGCGAAAAGCACCACATTGATACGCCAATTAGCCTGATGCTGTGCGTGTTGCACCAAGGCCCACAACTCTGACAACAAGCCTGGGGTCAAACGGTGCGCATCATCAATCACCAATAAGGCATCGCACCCTCCGCCATCGAGCATCATGGTGAGGCTATCGATAAGCGGGTCGGCTTCGTTAAACACGCCATCTTTAACAATTTGCCGCAACAAGATAGCGCGGCGCTGTGCATCGCTCTGGGCGGTATGGCACGCCAATAAGGCGTGAACATGCGCATCTGCCCACTGCTCCATATAGCGCTCACTGAGCCAGGTTTTACCTGCCCCCTCAGGCCCGGTCACTTGGAGTAAGTTGGCGCTAAAGCGGGTAATAAATTGCAGTCGAGAAAGGAGCTGGGTTTGGCTTTCCAGATCCAATGCTAGAGTATCAAAAGTGTCTGTCATGCATTCAATGGTTAACCGGCATCAATCACATCAGCAATACACTGATGGGGCACATCTGCAACCACTTGAGCCTGGCCTATCGCTGTCGGCAAAACCAGGCGCAACTGTCCTGAAAGCACTTTTTTATCACGCATCATGTGCTTAATAAAAGCATCGTAGTTCATCTCACTGGGTGCCTGTATGGGAAGATCCGCACTTTCCAGTAAGGCARTGATGCGTGACACAGTTTTTGGCTCAATAAGACCGTGTCGCTGCGCCGTTTTAGCGGCCAACACCGTCCCTGCCGAGACCGCTTCACCGTGAAGCCAGTTGCCATATCCCATTTCTGCCTCAATCGCATGGCCAAACGTATGACCCAAGTTTAAGAGTGCACGGACGCCCGCCTCGGTTTCATCTTGTGCGACCACATCGGCTTTTATCTGGCAACAGCGGCGAATGGCATAACTGAGCGCATCCGGCGAGAGCGCTGTCAGTGCCGTCATTTCGCTGTCTAGCCAATCAAAGAAAGACGCATCGGCGATAATGCCGTATTTGATCACTTCGGCCATGCCAGCGGCAAACTCACGACGCGGTAGAGAACTAAGCACTTGCGTATCAATCACCACCGCTTGGGGCTGATAAAAAGCCCCAATCATGTTTTTGCCCAGTGGGTGATTAATGGCTGTTTTGCCACCAACCGATGAATCCACCTGCGCCAATAACGTGGTGGGCACTTGGATAAAGTCCACCCCGCGCTGATAGCAGGCGCTGGCAAAACCAACGATGTCACCAATCACGCCGCCGCCCAGCGCGACGAGTACCACATCACGGTTGTAATTGTTTTCTAATAGGAAGGTATTGATGGTATTAAACGTCTCTAAAGACTTGTAAGCCTCACCATCGGGGAGACTCAAGCGAGCGACATCCGCCGCGCCTGCCTGTTTTAAGGTTGAGACCAGTGCGTCGCCGTATAGCGGCATCACTGTCTCATTACTGATGACAGCAACCCGACGCGAATGGACGCTCCCAAATAGGCTAGCATCAGCTAACAGCCCTTCACCGATCGAGATAGGGTAGCTACGTGCCCCTAGGTTAACGTCTATCCGTTCCATGGTCGGGTCCTGTGTTTGGTTATTGCTGCTCTAACAGCGCCATGATTTGATTCGCCACCACTTTGGCACTTTGATCGTCAGTACGGACAACATAATCAGCAATTTCTTGATAAAGAGGATTACGCTCTTCCGCTAACGCCTCAAGCACTTCACGTGGTTGGTCAGTTTGTAATAGTGGTCGTTTCTTATCGCGTTGGGTGCGTGCCAGCTGCTTCTCGATGGTGGTTTCTAAATACACCACCACACCACGAGCAGAGAGACGGTTGCGGCTTTCTTTGCTCATGATCGAGCCACCGCCAGTCGCGAGAACGATACCTTGCTCTTCAGTGAGGTCGTTTATCACGTTTTCTTCGCGTTTACGGAAACCTTCTTCACCCTCAACGTCAAATACCCATGCAATGTCTGCTCCAGTACGATCTTCAATCACTGAATCAGAATCATAGAATTCCATATGAAGTTGCTGAGCGAGATGACGACCAATTGTGCTTTTACCAGCCCCCATAGGGCCTACCAAAAAGATGTTTCGTTTTTCAGCCATTTTAAGCAATTTTACGCGCGGTTAAATAAGACAACACCGCCCGCAGGCTTAATGAAAAAAGCCCGAGGCGCCAATTCCTCACAGATATTTCGTGATCAGATTAAAAATTATCTCAGGACAGTGGCCCCTTTGGCAACACCTAACCTAGCCTGTGACGATTTTAGGGGTCACAAAGATCAGAAGTTCGCGTTTTGCATGGTCTTTTAACTGGTGCTTAAACAAGTTACCAACCAACGGAATATCCCCCAGCAGCGGCACTTGGGTCTCTTTGTTGATCATGGTTTGCTGAAAGATCCCCCCTAAGACGACAGTTTCACCATTTTCCGCCAACACTTGGGTATTAATGCGCTTGGTACTGATCGACATCGCTTCGCCTTTTCCGGCCACCACCGCTTTTTCGGGCATATCTTGGGTTAACTTTAAATCCAAGACCAGCGTATTGTTGGGCGTAATTTGTGGGGTCACCGACAAGCTCAACACCGCTTTTTTAAACGACACCGCCACCGCACCGCTTGAAGACGCCTCGAGGTAAGGCAGCTCTGTCCCTTGTTCAATGTAGGCTGCTTTTTTATTGGTGGTGATCAGACGAGGGCTGGATACCACTTCTGCTTTCCTTTCACTTTCAAGTGCCGACAGCTCCAAATCGAGTAGAAGGTCATTGCCGAGCTTCGCCACTTGCATCGCCATACTCGAGGCGGAGGGGTTAGCAGCCGCAAGGTTCACATTGAGAAAGTCCCCCATATTAACGCCGTCTGTCGCCGCCTCGTTTAAGCTTTCAGGCCCTTGCCCCGTCACGTTGCTATCCCACATCAAGTTACCTTCCACAGACGGACCAACCGTGGTTGAGCCATTTCGATTCAATAGCCCCCAACGCACACCGAGTTCATCCACTGAGCCTTGCTCGACGGTCACAATGCGTGCCTCTATCTCGACTTGCTTGACCGGCACATCTAAATGACTCACTAACGTGCGAATACGATCGATGTTCTTCTCGATATCACGAATGATGATCGCATTGGTGCGCGAATCGAGTGAGACGGCACCACGAGGAGACAGCAAGCTGACTCCCTGCCCCTGGCCTCGGATTAACGCCGCGACGTCAGTGGCTTTGGCGTAGTTAACGGTGATCACGGCAGAAGACAAAGGCAACAGCGCGTCTGCTTGTTGCGCCATCTCGAGATCTTGTTTTTCTTGCGCCATCAGTTCTTTACGAGGGGCCACTAACATCACATCCCCACGTTGGCGCTTGTCTAACCCCTTGACCCTGAGAATCACATCCAACACATCTTGCCAGGGTACCCCGTCGATACGCATGGTGATATTGCCCTGCACACTGTCAGTGGTCACCAAATTAAATTGATTTTGTTCGGCAATCAGTTGTAACACCGCCCGCACAGGAATATCTTGGAAATTGATGGAAATCGGTGCGTCGGGAGCAGGGACTTGAGCAGTCGCCGGATCGGCGTCGCGCAAGGTGATAATTAATTGCTGATGCTGTTGTTGGTAATCAAACGTCATCGCTTGCTGGGCATCAATTTCTATCTTGGTGTAGCCTGCGACCTGGTTGATGTGAACGGCGTTCACAGGCAACCCCGTCTCTTGCCCTTTCATCCGCCCAAGTAAGTCTGGCTTGACGACCACCTGAGGTAATCGAATCATGAGCTGCTTAGGGCTCAACTGGCGAAAGTCCGCCATCACCGAGGCACTGTCAAAACGCAAGCTGATCTGCGTCTCTTGCGGCGTGGGAGACGTAAGTTGCGCCTGCACTAAGGTCACTGCCTCAGCGGCCTCCACTGCGGTACTCCATACCATCCCACAAACGAAAACAGTCACAATGACAGCTTGCGCCAGTCCTGATCCGAGTGTGCGTTTTACCCTGCTTGCTTTCATTCACGCCATCCTTTTTCCGACACGCCGGGGTGGGTTGACAAAGTCACAAAACGCGGCTGCCAGCAACCCAACCCATCTGGCAACAGCTGTTTAATTCTCACCTGGTTAGGTGCTACCTGAATCACACGACCATGATGCGGTCCTAATCGCTCTCCCCGCTTCACTTTGCGCACCAAACCGCTAGGTAATGCCATGAGTGCTTGCCTCTGCTCACCTTTGGTTAAACTGCCTGTCATCTGAAGCTGATCGAGTGGCACCGCCGTCAGTGGAGACGTCTGCTCTCCCGAAGTGGGCTGCCAACAATCCCCCATTGCTGCGAGATCCTGTCGACTATCAGGCGCAAGAAAAAAGGGGTCGCGACCGCTCGCGGAAAAAGCAAGCGGCTGGTAGGTTGGCGCGGGCGGGATCCGGGTGGCGCTCACCTCGGCGTGCGATTTTGCCTGTCTCATAAACTGATCAATGTCGGTATGATCATGATGACAGCCACTGAGAAGTGCTAGAAAGATGTACCCGTAGCGTCTCATACTGCTCCTTACTACCATGATTAACGACGCCCATCAGGGCCAGTGTATCGATAGGTGGTGGCCGACACTGACAGTCGTAAGTCGTCGGCTGGTGACGCTTGGTCACGCGTCAAGGTAAAGTTTTGCAGTGACACCAAACGCGTCATTGCCGCGATATCAGCGCTGAATGCGCCAATATCTCGATACTGCCCGTGTAAGACAATATCGATGGGGATCGCATCCAACCATTGCCCCTGCCGACGAGGCCGCCAAGCTAAAGTGTCGAAATTGAGTTGATGGCGCCCCCCAACGTCGCTAATGCCGGCCAATAATTCCGCCAATTCCTCTTCTTCGGGCAACTGCGCGATCAGCTGGTTATACTGTTGATTCAACGCGTTGAGTTGCGCTTCAACATCCGGCAATCCCGCCACTTCATGCGCAAGCTTTCGATACTGAGCTTTTAATGGTTGTTCTTGCTGGCTCACTCGCTGCCACTGCGCATGTTGCGGCCCAATCCCCACCACCCAAATGAGGCTTAAGATTATCCCGCCCAAGAAGAGCCATACACTCAGCTTGACCCATCGCGGTGCAAAGGGGAGATCTCGCCAGTCACATTCGATCACGATGCATCCTCCTCGCCACTTAATCGTTCGGGGGCAACATACTGGGTAAAGGAAAAGCTGAGCGTAAAGCGTTTATTGGGCCCAGCCGCTTTGCCATTCGTGACGACCGTCTCTATATCCAGATCGTCCACGGCTTGGTCCGTTTCCAGTGAGGCCAGTAAACGCGCAAGCTCCGCGTTGGAATGAACCCAACCTTCTAGACTGATGCGCTCCGCCTGTTGTGCAATGCGAGTAAGGTAGGCCCCAGGGGGCATCACACGAGGAATAAAGTTGAGTACGGCGGTCACATTATTACGCTGTTGCTGCAATTGGTTTACCAGCCCCAATCGTGACTGCAACGCGCGACGCTGCGTGTCTTGTTTCTCAAACTGAGCCAAGGTGTGTTTAAACTGCTTGATACCTTGTTCGAGTTGTTGGTTGCGTTCTTGCTGAACCGCGATCCTGTGCTGCTGTACTGCCGTGACTGTCCAGCCAAACAGGAGTGTTACTGCCACGACCATCAGCGTGGCCATGGCGAAGGCACGCTGTTGGCGGCGCTGTGCTTGTGCCCGCCACGGTAATAAGTTAATCGCCATCATTGCGCACCTCGCAGAGCCAGCCCAAGTGCCACAGTGGCGGGGGCATTCAAGTTTTCACAACCAAACGGCGCACCAGGATTGATAGAATGGCACGCTATCTGAGCCGGAAAGCGCATCGCTTCCGGCCAATCACCACTTAACCAAACGCTGGCATCAGAGTGACTACCAGATTGCGTCAGGTAGGCGTGATAGGCGTGTTCAATATGTTGGCATAGCACCTGATAGGAGAGGTCATCGGCGTCAGCCTGTCTCGGGGACGTCAGCGATAATCGCTGCTGGTAATCCTCCCCATCGGTGCGTTTTCCGGTGACCGTTAGTGCCCCCGCACACACATGTAACCAAAGGGGCCAAGCATCGGGTTGATGGTAGGCCACTAACGCCTCATACAATGCTTGAAGACCATGCTGTTGTCGGTCAACCACACTCACGTTTAGCTTGGCCTGGTGACAAGCGGCAAGGATGGGCGCTAGCGTGGATTGGCGGCATGCGGTTACCTGGTAATGTGCGTCGCCAGGCTGCGTCCCGACGTCTTTTTTAGAAAAGTCGAACAGGAGATCGCTGATGTCCATATTGAGCACTTGGCTCAGCGCCTGCCCGACCATCGCTTCTTGCTCTAGCGGATCATCGACATCCGCCGCCGTTAATGTTTTGCTGATCACAGTGTCGTCATCGACACCAATCACTACACGCGTCATCCAGCGCTGGTACCAAGGCAGCGGTTCGAGCATGTCGGCTTTCAACGTTTTAATTGACTCAACCAAGTGATCATCGTGATCGGTAGCCAGTGTGTGTAAGCTGACTACCTGCTGAGTCGCAGACGATGGCTGAATGGCCACCGCATGACTCGTCTGTCGGCCCAAAGCGAGACCTAAAACTGCCGAACTTCGCATCATTTCGTGTTAGGCTCCCAACGTTAGCGTGAAGTCAGTATTTACAAAACTGACCGCATCACGGGTTATTTTTAATGCTGGTGCCTTTATACTACTCACGTATGATTATTGAACGGCTCAATGGCAATAGAACGGGAAATCTCAGGTGAAGTTCATAAAGCGTTTGCTTATCTTTGCACTGGTTTGCACAGTGCTTGGAGTCACTACAATCTTTGGGTTTTACCTGTATGTAAAACCTGACCTCCCCGATGTAGCGACACTCAAAAGTGTCGAACTGCAGACTCCGATGCAGGTTTATAGCGCCGATGGGGCGTTGATCTCCCAGTTTGGTGAAAAGCGTCGCATCCCCGTCATGCTCGAGGACATCCCTCAGCCCATGATTGATGCATTGATTGCGACAGAAGATAGTCGCTTTTATCAACATCCAGGGATTGACCCTATCGGCATTGTCCGCGCCGCGGTGGTGGTGGCGATGTCAGGTACGGCCAAGCAAGGGGCCAGTACCATCACCCAGCAGCTGGCGCGTAACTTCTTCCTTTCCAACGAAAAACGTATTATGCGCAAGATAAAAGAGATTTTTATCGCGGTGCATATTGAGCAACTGCTTAGCAAGGAAGAAATCCTCGAGCTGTACTTTAATAAGGTCTTTTTAGGCTATCGCTCATACGGGGTGGGAGCCGCCGCCCAGGTGTACTTTGGCAAAACCCTTGATCAACTCACCTTGAGCGAAATGGCAGTTATTGTCGGATTACCCAAAGCCCCCTCCACCATGAACCCTTTGTATTCGCTCTCGCGCGCCACCGATCGCCGGAATGTGGTGCTGGGGCGGATGCTGAAAGAGGGGTATATTTCCAATGCCGAGTATCAGCAAGCGAAGAATGAGCCGATTGTGGCCCGCTATCATGGGGCTGAAATTGAACTGTCCGCACCTTACGTGGCAGAAATGGCCCGCGCATGGGCGGTTGAGCAGTTTGGCGAAGACGCCTATACCTCAGGGGTGCGTATCTTCACCAGCGTTGATGCTGATAAGCAACGCGCCGCGAATGAGGCGGCAGTAGAAAACGTTCTCGCCTACGATCGCCGCCATGGTTTCCGTGGCCCCGTTGCGACCTTGTGGCAAGCGCCAAGCCAGCGTTGGCAGCACCAGCGGATTGTTGACCACCTTGCCAAGCAGCCCAGCTACGGCCCACTAGAGCCAGCGGTTGTGATCGATGTCCAAGCGCAATCGGCACAGGTTATTGGGCCCAATGGTCGTGAAATCGAACTGCCTTGGRAAGGGCTAGACTGGGCGCGACCTTATATCACTGATAGTCGCCAAGGCCCAGCGCCCAAACGTGCTGACGAGTTCCTCGCCAGTGGCCAACAAGTGTTTATTCGTCAAGTCGGTGACAGCTGGCATTTGGCCCAAGTCCCTACCACTAATACAGCCTTGGTCTCTATGTCACCCTCAACGGGGGCAATCAAAGCACTGGTGGGCGGCTTTAACTTTGTCCATAGCAAGTTTAATCGTGCCACACAGTCAGTTCGCCAAGTGGGCTCAAGTATCAAGCCATTTATTTACTCCGCCGCAGTGAATGAGGGCATGACACTCGCCACCTTGATTAATGACGCGCCCATTAACCGTTGGGATCGCAGCCAAGGGGTGGCATGGCGTCCTAAAAACTCACCGCCACGCTATGCCGGCCCGACGCGCGCACGATTGGGATTAGCCCAGTCGAAAAACGTCATGGCGGTGCGAGTACTCCGCCGAGTGGGGCTCGACGATACGCTGGACTTCCTCACGCGTTTTGGTTTCCAACGTGACGACCTACCGCGCGCTGAAGCGATTGCTCTGGGGGCAGGCAGCTTAA
This sequence comes from Salinivibrio sp. IB282, assembly GCF_001995685.1. Taxonomy (NCBI): domain Bacteria; kingdom Pseudomonadati; phylum Pseudomonadota; class Gammaproteobacteria; order Vibrionales; family Vibrionaceae; genus Salinivibrio; species Salinivibrio sp. IB282. The sequence goes on from NZ_MUET01000017.1 coordinate 9,837, forward strand.
CCCCCGTCGAAATGGCACAAGGCTTTAGCGTGTTTGCCAATGGCGGCTATTTTATGGAGCCCTTTATCATTGATCGGGTCGAAACCCCATTCGGTGAAGAGATTTATCGCGCTAACCCACCGGTGATTTGTGATAATTGCGAGCAGCAAACGGATCAGGCCGATCCGTTTAATGAGCAGAATTTGCTCGCGCAAGATGACACCACCACACAGCGTCATGCCAAACAAGTCATTGATGAACAAAATGCATTTTTGGTACGCGAGATGATGCAAAGCAACATCTGGGGTGGTGGTGATTGGCGCTATGGGACAGGCTGGAATGGCACGGGCTGGCGCGCACAAGCCCTCAAACGACGCGATATCGGCGGTAAAACCGGTACCACCAATGACTCAAAGGATACTTGGTACACTGGCTATGGCCCAGGTATCGTCACCACGGTTTGGGTTGGCTTTGATGATCATTCGCGCAAGCTTGGGCGAACCACTCGCAATGCCAATCTAGGCGACGAGCGTCAGCCTATCCGCGGGGCAGAGTCAGGCGCAAAAACAGCGGAGCCGGCATGGATTGATTTTATGCAGCATGCTCTCGCGGATGTGCCTGAGCAGAATAAAGCCGTCCCCCCTGGTATTGTGAAAGTGCGGATTGACCGTGAGACCGGGCTTTTAACCAGAAAAACCGATCATACGTCGATGTTTGAGTACTTTATAAAAGGCACTGAACCCACCGAGTATGTATCGTCACAGCCGGATGGCAACATTTATGAGTCAGGCACAGAGTCGCTGTTCTGACCCTGTCGCATCGTCAATAGCCTCCTCACATCAAGACGCCCGCATCATCATGCGGGCGTCTTTTTATATCCACGTCACGCGATAAGCTAGTGGCGGTGGCGATCACTCATCACGTCGGTCATTTGTTCACGGATAGCGTCAGCCAGCTGCTCATAACGTCCTCGTAGCGGCGAGCCAGGACGATAATCGAGCGTGATTTGGCGAGATGGCGTTGGTGACGTGGTGGGTATATACACCACACCATCTCGCTTATCAGCAGGAACAGACAATTGCGGTAATAAGGTGATCCCACTTCCTGCAGCCACCATGTTGCGCAAGGTCTCTAAACTCGTGGCACGAAAGCGTTGATCTTCACGCGCGCCCACTTTAAAACAAAAACCCATCGCCTGATCGCGCAAACAATGACCATCACCGAGCATTAATAAGGTTTCGCCTTGCAGCACATCTAACGCCACCTCGGCACAATCGGCGAGGTGATGCTTTTCATTGACCGCGAGCAGCATCGGCTCGTCGTAAAGAGGCAGCTCTTTTAGATGCTGCGTTTCCTCCACTGACGCCAGAATAATGCAATCGAGTTTGCCCTCTTCCAGTTGCTGCACTAGCTGCTGCGTCTGTCCTTCGTGAATAAACAGCTCCAGCTCAGGGAAACGATCACGCAGCAGTGGGATAATTTTAGGCAGCAGGTAAGGCCCAACTGTAGGGATCAGACCAATATGCAAAGGGCCGGTCATGCTTTCCCCTTGCTCACTGGCCAATTCGGTCAAAATTGTGACTTCGCGCAATACGTTACGTGCCTGTTGTACTAACCTCATACCGGCATCGGTGAATAACACACGACGGCTGGTTCGCTCTAACAAACTCACACCCAGCTCATCTTCCAGCTTGCGAATTTGCCCGCTTAAGGTCGGCTGGCTGACAAAGCAGGCTTCAGCTGCTTTGCGAAAATGGCGGTGTTCAGCCAACGCGACTAGATACTCCAAGTCACGAATGTTCATCGTTGCCTCTTCTATAGGGGATAACTATCAAAACCATAGCATCAAGCGATTAGAGCTATCAATCTTATTTAGCAATACTAGACCCATCAAAACACAGCGAGTCACTTCTCGCTTAACCACTTAGATTGAAAACAAAAGGAACGATTCATGACAGCAACAAAAGAAGGTCAGCCCGTACCACAAGTCACCTTCCGTACTCGCGAAGGCGACCAATGGAAAGACGTAAGCACCGATGACATCTTTGCCAATAAAACCGTGATTGTATTCAGCTTGCCAGGTGCGTTTACCCCAACGTGTTCATCTTCACACCTGCCACGCTATAACGAGCTGTACCCTGTTTTTCAACAGTATGGCGTCGATGACATTGTCTGTGTGTCCGTCAACGACACCTTTGTGATGAACGCGTGGAAAGCTGACCAGGACGCCGACAACATCCATGTCCTGCCTGACGGCAATGGCGAATTCACTGATGGCATGGACATGCTGGTCGACAAAAATGATCTTGGCTTCGGCAAACGCTCATGGCGCTACAGCATGCTGGTGAAAAACGGCGTGGTCGAAAAAATGTTTGTTGAGCCAAACGAACCAGGTGACCCGTTCAAGGTCTCTGATGCCGACACCATGCTGGGCTATATTGCTCCTGAGCATAAACTGCAAGATTCGATCACCGTGTTTAGCAAGCCAGGCTGCCCATTCTGTGCCAAAGCAAAACAAGCACTGATCGATGAAGGCCTTCAGTTTGAAGAAATTATCCTTGGCAAAGACGCTACCACGGTTTCTTTGCGTGCGGTCAGCGGTCGCGCCACGGTGCCACAAGTGTTTATCGGTGGCCGTCACATCGGTGGCAGTGAAGAACTCGACGCCTATCTGAACCAGTAATCCGCTGTTTGGGCGGCATTGTTGCCGCCCGTTATTTTCCCAGGAGAAAGCAATGAAAACATTAACGGTTGATGTGGCTGTGATTGGTGGCGGGACCGCCGGGCTCGGTGCTTATCGCGCAGCCAAAGCGCATACGGATAACGTGGTGATGATTGAAGGCGGCCCTTATGGCACCACCTGTGCACGGGTTGGCTGCATGCCATCCAAACTGTTAATTGCGGCGGCTGAAGCGGCGCACCATATCGACAAAGCGCCCGGCTTCGGTGTGTATCCCGGCGGCACCACGGAAATTAATGGCCGTGAGGTGATGGATCGAGTGAAACGCGAGCGTGACCGTTTTGTCGGCTTTGTACTGGAAAGTGTCGACGATATCCCCGCCCAAGACAAAATCGACGGCTATGCGCGTTTTATCGATGATCACACCTTAATGGTTGACAATCACACCACCATCCATGCTGATCGCATCGTGATCGCGACAGGTTCGCGTCCAAGCTGGCCGTCTGCTTGGGATCACCTTGGTGATCGTTTAGTGGTCAATGATGATATTTTTGAATGGGATGACTTACCTGAATCGGTCGCCGTGTTTGGTCCGGGCGTGATTGGCCTTGAACTGGGTCAAGCGCTGCATCGCCTCGGGGTCGAGATGACTATGTTTGGCGTCGGCGGCCAAGTGGGCCCCCTCACCGATCCAGACATCATGGCATATGCGGATAAAACCTTCAGCGAGGAGTTTTATCTCGACGCCGATGCCAAGGTGGAAGAGATGGTACGTGAAGGCGATAAGGTGCAAATCCGTTACCGTGATAAAGGGGGCGAGAGCCAATTGCGTTGGGTCGACTATGTGGTTGCCGCCACCGGTCGTCGCCCCAATGTCGACAAACTTAACCTTGACGCGACCAGCATCAAAGTGGATGCCCGCGGGGTGCCGGTTGCCGATAGTTATACCCTGCAAACCACGGCAGCGCACATTTTTATTGCCGGCGACGCCAGTAATCAAATTCCGTTGCTGCACGAAGCGGCTGACCAAGCGCGCATTGCTGGTGACAACGCCGGACGCGGCAAAGATATTCGTGCTGGATTGCGCCGCAGCAAGCTCTCTGCAGTCTTCTCTGACCCGCAAATTGCGATGGTGGGCGAAAGCTACAAAGCAATTACCGATCGTCTCGGCCCCTGCGGCTGCTTTGAAACCGGCGTGGTCTCTTTTGAAGGGCAAGGCCGCTCACGGGTGATGCTGCGCAACAAAGGCTTGTTACACGTTTATGCCGAACAAGGCACTGGCCGTTTCTTGGGCGCTGAAATGATTGGCCCGAACGCCGAGCACTTGGCCCACTTGTTGGCATGGGCACATCAAAACCAAATGACGATTTCGCAAATGTTGGATATGCCCTTTTATCACCCAGTGATTGAAGAAGGCGTGCGCACCGCACTGCGTGATGTCAACGCCAAACTCAAACTCGGTCCTGAAATAATCAAACACTGCATGGACTGCGGCCCTGGCTGCTAATCCACTGCCCTTTTCGCCGATTTTCGGCGCTTTACAGGCGCTGCCTGTTGCTTCCCCAAGCACTTGCTTACCTTTGCCCTCCTTCGCGGAGGGCTTTTTTGTATCCCGCGGTTCACTGCGTCACAATAAGCTATCGCCGTTACCGACCAAGAGAAACCACATGGCTTGCAAATACTGTCAATCTAGCATTTGGAAGCAGAAGCTGGGACGCTGCACGCGCTGTATGGCCCAACTTGCTATCATGTCTGCCATACTGTGGCCGCTTTGGTGGTGGGCCTATGCCGACACACCACGACAAGTGGAGTCGATTGCCTTGTTGTTCGCCGCCGGCAGTGCCAGCGCCTTGCTCATGCTTCATTTATTGATTTATCCATTTCGGCGCAATAAAAAGCGACACTAATGCCGCTTTCACTCTCCCTCRAGCGGCGAGAAAGTCGAGATCGTGGCTGGCCCAGCAATGTTATAAGTTAGCGCCACTTCGTCACAGGCGTGGAAGCGAGGACAGATTTCACAATCTTTCATTACTTTCTCAGGCAGTTGCGATTTTGACACTGGGGTAAAGCCTAATTGGGTGAAAAACTCTGGCACTCGGGTGAGGACAAAAACTTGCTCAATCGCCATTTGCTTGGCTTTTTTAATCAAGTGCATCATCAACGCCGTACCGTGACCTTGGCGCTGCCAGCCAGCTTCGATTCCCAAAGAGCGAATTTCTGCCAGCCCTGAGTCGTAAATATACAGCGAGCCGCAACCGGTCAAATCCCCTTGATGCTCGGATACCGCAAACAGGCCGATATTACGCACCAATTCATGGCGATCACGAGGTAAGTTCTCCCCCAACTTCGCCCAATACACCACCATGCCTTCGATGGTATCGAGATCCGTCAGCCGCGCTGAGCGCACCGTGACTTTGGGGGTAAAGCGCTTATCCAAACGCTTTTGCGCTTCTTGAATGGCAAAGCTAACCTGCTCGGGCGCGACCCCACCGAGCGCACGACGTTGGGCCAAGCAGGATTCAATCGTGAGCATGGCATACACATCGTCTTCAATCACCGGCGAGAATTGCTGCAAGGTGGCGAGCGGTAGATCTTCCAGTCCACAGCCTTGCTCAATAGCGGACACCACCGCCACACCCACAATATGGTGCGCTTCACGGAACGGGATCCCTTTGCTCACCAAATAATCGGCTAACTCGGTCGCATTGGCATGACCTTGCTGCGCCGCTTGCAAGGTTTTGTCTTTGTGAATGGTGATGCCTTCAAAACACAAGGCGGCCATATCCAAACAATCATGCCAAGTGTCCATGGCATCGAAGAGTCCTTCCTTGTCTTCTTGCATATCCTTGTTGTAAGCAAGCGGCAAGGCTTTGACCGTCATCATCATCGCCGACAAAGCACCGTACACCCGCCCCGTTCGGCCACGTATCAACTCTAGCGCATCGGGGTTTTTCTTTTGTGGCATCAGCGACGAGCCTGACGTCACCGTATCCGCCAGCTCGATAAACCCGGACTCGCCCGAATTGTAGAAGATCATATCTTCGGCCATCCGTGAGAGATGCAGCATCGACATAGATGCGGCGGACATCATCTCCATCACATGGTCTCGGTCTGAGACCGAATCCAAACTATTACGGGTGGCGCGTTTAAATCCCAGATTTTGTGCCAAGGCATCGCGATCAATCGGGTACGCGGTGCCTGCCAGCGCCCCAGATCCTAACGGGCAGGTATCCAGACGATTCAGTGCATCTTTTAAACGGGTAGTGTCGCGCTCAAACATCTCCAGATAGGCCAAACACCAATGGGCAAAGGTCACCGGCTGTGCACGCTGTAAGTGGGTATAGCCGGGCAACACGGTATCATGGTGCTGACTGGCCACATCCACCAGCTGCTGCTGAAGCTTGTCGAGAGACAGCAAGATTTGTTGGCCTTGCTGGCGACACCAGAGTTTAAGATCCGTGGCCACCTGATCGTTGCGTGAGCGTCCGGTATGCAGCTTTTTGCCCAAATCTCCGACTTTATCGATCAGTTGCTGCTCGACCCAGCTGTGAATATCTTCGGCGTCTGAGTTTAAGATCTGCTCAGGATTTTCCATCACCGACAGCTTGAGCTCATTGAGCGCCAGCTCCAATTGCTGTTGCTCGTCATCACTCAGCACGCCCACTGAACGCAAGGCTTTCGACCAAGCAATGGAGCCCACAATGTCTTGCTCTGCTAGGCGATAGTCAAAGCGCAGTGAATCGTTAAACGCTTGAAACCGTTTGTCGGCTGCCTGACTAAAGCGTCCGCCCCATAATGCCATGCTGTCTCTCCTTACTGCTCACGATGCTTTTTTAATTAGGATTGTTTTTGTTTGTTCAGCGTACGAATCCGGCTCGACAGCGAATACAAACGGATAAAGCCTTCGGCATGGCTGTGATCGTAGACATCATCATCCCCAAAGGTGGCAAAGTCTTCCGAGTACAAGCTATTGGTCGAGCGCTTTTGTACCACAGTCGCTTGCCCTTTATAGAGCTTGATCACCACCTCGCCCGTTACCGGCGCGGCAAGAGAATTGGCCGCGGCAACAATCGACTGGCAAAGCGGGGTAAACCAACGCCCATCATAAATCAGGTGAGAGGCTTTTAAACCGAGCTCCTCACGGAACTGATAACTCTCTTTATCCAGCACCAGTTGTTCAACGCCACGCAACGCTTCCATGATGATGGTGCCGCCTGGGGTTTCATAGCAGCCGCGGGATTTCATCCCCACCAAACGGTTCTCAACGATATCAATCCGTCCGACCCCGTGGGCTGCCCCTCTGTCATTCAATAGCGTTAGCACGTCATAAGGCGACATGGACTCACCATCGACCGAGACCACTTCCCCGCTTTGTACACCCAAGGTGACAAACTCAGGCGTGTTGGGTGCCTCTTCCGGTGCCACTGTCCATACCCAGCAATCTTGGTTGGCCGCCGTCCAGGTATCTTCTAACACGCCGCCTTCGGTTGAGACATGCCAAGCATTGGCATCACGTGAATAAATTTTCTCAAGGCTCGCCGTACAGGGAATGTCGCGGGCGGCCAAGTAATCGAGCAAGGCTTCACGACTGGTGAGATCCCACTCCCGCCACGGCGCAATCACTTTCAGTTGCGGCGCCAGCGCGGAGAAGGTGCTCTCAAAACGAACCTGATCGTTCCCCTTGCCGGTACAGCCGTGGCAAAGTGCATCTGCCCCGACCTCAAGGGCGCACTCGACCTGCGCTTTGGCAATGATAGGACGCGCCATCGAGGTGCCTAGTAGATATTTACCTTCATACACCGCACCGGTTTTTAGGCTAGGGTAAATATAATCCGCCACCATTTCGTGTTTCAGATCGGCGATAAAACACTGTGACGCCCCGGAGGCGATCGCTTTTTGCTCAATGCCTTCGAGCTCTTGTTCGCCTTGACCGACGTCGGCCACAAAAGCCACCACCTCACAGTCATAGTTTTCTTTTAGCCATGGAATGATGGCCGAGGTATCCAATCCACCCGAATAGGCCAGTACCACTTTATTTACCTTGCTCATCTTGCTCTCCTTAAATCCTAAATCGACGGTGTCGTCGCGTCGTTATACGTCTTATTAACTGGCGCTAAACCGGGTACCGATTTGCTGGCCATCGAATAATTGCGTGAGTTTTTCTGGATAACGCCAGGTGGCAATCTCTACCGGTTTACCTAATTCGCGGGCGGCGGCAAACGCGGCGTTGACCTTGACCACCATGCCATCGGTGATCACGCCTTTTTCCATCAAGTGCTGCGCATCTAACTCGGTGAGGCAAGGCAGTAAGTGCCCTTTGCCGTCTAACACACCGCTGACATCTGACAGCAACACCAGCTCAGCGCCTAGCGTGGTTGCCACCGCCACCGCCGCTTGGTCGGCGTTGACATTCATCAGCTCACCTTGGTCACTGATGCCAATCGAGCTAATAATGGGGACACAATCGGCGGCCAATACCGCCTGTAGCAGGCTAGGATCACCGGCGCTAGCTTCCCCCACTGCACCTAGTTCAGGGTCCAGCTGGCTGACCTGACACAAGCCGCCATCGGCCAAGCTCAAGCCACAGCTTTTAATCTTCGCCTTACGCGCTTCGGCTAACAGCAGCTTATTCGCCGTCCCGGCGAGGGCACCGGTGACATAATCAATCTGGTCGGCCGGCGTGACCCGCAAGCCTTGTTTTTTCACACTGGTGAGGGCGAGCTTTTTGAGCAGATCATCGACCAAGTAGCCGCCACCGTGCACCAGCACTAACGGGCGCTCAGCCTCACTGCGATAGGTGTTGATCGCGCCGAAAACCTTGGCGAGAGTCTCGCTGCAGCTCAGTGCCGCGCCGCCTAACTTAATCACTAATGGCGTTTTCATCCGTTTCTCCTAGACAATCGCTGTGGTTTCGGCAAAGCCAAACTTGAGGTTTAAACACTGCACGGCTTGGCTGGCCGCGCCTTTGAGTAAGTTATCGATCGCACTGGTGAGGATCAGGTGCCCATGCGCGGCCTGATAACCAATATCGCAAAAGCCGGTATGCTGCACCGCTTGCAGCTTGGCCACCTCACCGGCTGGGAGCACCCGTACCAGCGGCGCCTCTTGATAGGCGTGAGAGAGTGCCTGCCCCACCTCGGCCTCACTGACACCTGGGGCTAATTTGGCGGTAATGGTGGCAAGAATGCCGCGCTTGTAGCTGCCCAGGTGCGGGGTGAAAATCACCGGCGTATCGAGGTGTGCGGCAATTTCTGGCTGATGACGATGAGAAAACACCCCGTAGGCATGCAGGCTCACTTCGCAAAAACTGTTGGTCAGGCTCGCTTTGCGCCCCGCGCCCGTCACGCCGCTAGTGGCATTGATCACCGGCCACATTTGTTTATCCAACAAGCCTGCATCCAGCACAGGTTTGAGCGCTAATTGACTGGCGGTGGGATAGCATCCCGGCACGGCGACCAGCTGTGCTGCCGATAATGCTTCCTGTTGCCACTCCGCCAAGCCATACACGGCTTGCTCAAGCCATGTCGGTGATTGGTGCGCAAAGCCGTAATGGGCAAGATAAAAATCGGCTTGATTGACCCGATACGCCCCCGACAAATCAAACACCACGCAACCTTGAGCCAGAAAAATCGGCGCCAAGTCATGACTGACCGCGTGCGCGGTGGCTAAAAACACCACATCGGCTTGCTTGGCGACATCCTGTGGCGAGGACAACGGCATCAGTGGCATATCCACCACGCCACGCAGTTGGCCGTGCAACGCGCTCACAGGGCGATTAGCGTCTTCACTGCCTGCCGAGACATACAAACCGGCCAAGTGCAATTGCGGATGGCGATGGACAAGGGCAATAAGCTCGGCTCCTGTGTAGCCACTGGCACCGACAATAATGGTGTTAAGTGTCATGGGTGTCTCTCTTTATGGGTGTTTAAGGCGTGCTGCGGGGCAGCAGAGGATCGAGGGCGTAGCCGATAGCCACGCAAAGCAGGCTAGCGTCGTCGAGCAGAAAGGGCGTTGTGTTTGGCAGCGAGTGGCATCATGGTCAACTCTCAATAAAATATTTTTATTCATAAATAGTGAATGGTTATTTTTTATCGTATTCCCGTTTGGCCGTCAACCCCAAAAAGCGTAAAAAATCACTTTTAATGTCTATTCATTCATATTAGAGCAATAATTCCATCTAACCATGCAAATGACACTGACGCTATTCACGAGAAAGTCGCGATATGGCGGGCGCGGAGAAGCCCTCGGAAGACTGGCAAACCTGAAAGCTGAAACTTTTTTTCAGCTTTTGGGGTGGCTCTATGATAAGCATCAAATCCGGCGGCCAGTTTTCGCGCTAATTTGCGGTTAAGTTGACCCGATCGCGCAATATTCGCTAGATTGGTTCTTTACAGTCACAGTAGGATGTAACTTTGTTACAGAATGGATACGCTATGAACGAAAAGTACTCTGCCTTAAAAAGCAATGTCAGTATGCTTGGCCGTCTGCTGGGTAACACCATCCAAGATGCCCATGGCCCCGCACTCTTAGAAAAAGTTGAGGAAATTCGTCAGCTCTCAAAATCGGCTGCCGCTGGCAATCAGGACGATCATGCTAAGCTGAAAACCGTGCTGCAAAACTTGCCGGCTGACCAACTGCTTCCGGTCGCCCGCGCCTTTAGCCAATTTTTGAATCTGACTAATATCGCCGAGCAATATCACACCAGATTAATAAATGTTTATCGAAATTAGAGCTCAGTGAACATTTGGGGGCGGCAGAGCGCGCCAAAACCGAGAAACGTCTCGAGCAGTTGATTGCGCAAGCCTGGCACACCGATGTGATCCGCCAAGACCGACCTACCCCGCTTGATGAAGCCAAGTGGGGCTTCGCGGTGATTGAAAATTCACTGTGGCAAGCGGTGCCCGCGTTTTTACGCCAATTTGATCAGCAGCTTGCAAGCCATCTCGATATCAACTTGCCCATTGATGCCAAGCCAGTACAAATTTCCTCGTGGATGGGTGGCGACCGCGACGGTAACCCGTATGTCACCAGCGAGGTCACCCGTGAAGTGATGCTGTTATCACGCTGGAAAGCGGCGGATTTGTATTTGCGCGATGTCCAGGATTTGATCAGTGAACTGTCAATGACACAGTGTGATGACACTGTGCGTGAGATAGCCGGCGAGGCACACGAACCGTATCGCGCCATCCTCAAAACCTTGCGCAGTCAGCTAACGCACACCCTGAGCTATTTGGACGCCAAACTGAAAGGCGAGCGCGCCTCCTCACAAGGGATCCTGACCGACACCCAGCAGTTGTGGCAACCATTACTGGCGTGTTACCAGTCTCTCCACCACTGTGGCATGGGCATTATTGCCGACGGCAAGTTGCTTGATGTGCTTCGCTGCGTGCAATGTTTTGGTGTACACCTGATCAAGCTCGATATTCGCCAAGAAAGTACCCGCCATGCCGATGTGCTCTCAGAAGTGACCCGTTATTTGGGGATGGGCGATTACGCCCAATGGAGCGAGCAAGACAAGCAAGCCTTCTTAACCCGCGAACTGGCGTCTAAACGTCCGTTGCTGCCGCGTGATTGGTCACCGTCACCTGAGGTACAAGAGGTGATCGACACCTGCCGCGTGATCGCCGAACAGCCACGCGAAGCCTTGGGTGCCTATGTGATTTCCATGGCACGCACCGCCTCCGACGTGCTGGCCGTGCATCTATTGCTGAAAGAAGCCGGCTGCTCGTTCCGTATGGACGTGTGTCCGTTGTTCGAAACCTTGGATGATCTGAATAATGCCGAGGCAGTGATTGGGGAGCTGCTAGCCATTGATTGGTACCGTGGCTTTACCCAGAACGTTCAAATGGTGATGATCGGTTACTCGGATTCCGCCAAAGACGCTGGGGTAATGTCTGCCGGGTGGGCGCAATATCGCGCCATGGAAGCCTTGGTCAATTTATGTGATGAGCAAGGAGTTAATCTCACCCTTTTCCATGGCCGCGGTGGCACCGTGGGTCGCGGTGGGGCGCCCGCGCATGCGGCTTTGCTCTCACAGCCTCCTCGCAGCCTAAAAGGTGGCCTACGGGTGACCGAGCAAGGGGAGATGATCCGCTTCAAGCTGGGGCTGCCCGACGTTGCCGTCAACAGCTTAAACCTTTACACCAGCGCGATTTTGGAAGCGAACTTGCTGCCACCACCGGAGCCTAAGCAGGAATGGCGTCAGCTGATGGACACCTTAAGTGACATCTCCTGCCAAGCCTACCGTGATGTAGTGCGTGGTCATGAGCAATTTGTGCCTTACTTCCGCTCTACCACGCCGGAGCTTGAGTTAGGCAAACTGCCATTGGGGTCGCGCCCTTCCAAACGCAATCCCGATGGCGGTGTCGAGAGCTTGCGCGCGATTCCTTGGATTTTCGCCTGGAGTCAAAATCGTTTATTGCTGCCGGCTTGGCTGGGGGCTGGACAAGCGATCGATCACGCCATTGCAAAAGGCCACAAAGCCCAGCTGGAAGAAATGTGCCGCGAATGGCCGTTTTTCTCCACCCGTCTTGGGATGCTGGAGATGGTGTTTACCAAAACCAACCTCGATATTGCCAAGTACTATGATCAGCGCTTGGTCGATGAAAGCCTCTGGCCGTTGGGTGAATCCTTGCGGGATCAGTTGCGCCAAGATATCCAAGTGGTACTGGCGGTGGAAAACAGCGATAACCTGATGGAGCAAAACCCGTGGGGGGCGGAAGCGATTCGCTTACGTAATATTTACGTCGAGCCGCTCAATATGCTGCAAGCCGAGCTGTTATACCGCACGCGTCAGCAAGCGGATCCGGACCAATCGCTCGACGATGCCTTGATGATCTCCATTGCGGGGATTGCCGCCGGCCTGCGTAATACCGGCTAATCCTTGTTAGTCAAGCCGTACCCTAGGGTGCGGCTTTTTTGTTTTTGTATCGATTTGTCGTGTCACAGAGACCGCTGCTCGTTTTTTTTCGCTAAAGCGTCAGCGAATGCTTGCTGTTACATTGATAATATTATTACTATTAAAGGTCGCACTGACGCGACCCAACAACGCAAAGGAATTGCCATGAAAGACGAAACCCTCTCGATTCATCACGGCTACCAGACCGACCCCACTACCAAATCGGTGGCAACGCCCATTTATCAAACCGTCGCTTACGAGTTTGATAATGCGCAACATGGTGCTGACCTGTTCAACCTTGATGTTCCAGGCAATATCTACTCTCGGATAATGAACCCGACCAACGACGTGTTGGAGCAACGGGTGGCGGCATTAGAGGGCGGCATCGCGGGGCTTTGTGTCAGTGCTGGTGCGGCCGCCATCACCTATACCATGCAAACTCTCGCCAAGGCCGGTGATAACATCGTCGCCACACCACAGCTTTACGGGGGCACCTATACCTTGTTTGCCCATATGCTCCCCGAGCAAGGCATTGAAGTACGTTTTGCCCCCAGTGACGACGCCAGTGCGATTGAGGCGCTGATTGATGACAACACCAAAGCGGTCTATTGCGAGTCGATTGGTAACCCTGCCGGCAATATCGCGGATATCCCCGGTTTTGCCAAGGTCGCTCACGCGCATGGGGTCCCCTTGGTCGTCGATAATACCGTGGCCACGCCTGTTCTGTGCAAACCGATTGAGCATGGTGCCGATATCGTGGTGCACTCACTCACCAAGTACATTGGCGGTCATGGCACTACCCTTGGCGGTATAATTGTCGATGGCGGCACCTTTGATTGGGTGGCACATCAAGCCCGCTTCCCGCAATTCTCACAACCGGAGCCGGCCTATCACGGCGTGGTTTATAGTGAGACCTTTGGCCCAGCCGCGTTTATTGCCCGCGCACGTACAGTGCCGCTACGTAACAGTGGCGCGGCCCTCTCGCCGATGAATGCTTTTATGTTGATGCAGGGGTTAGAAACCTTAAGCCTACGTATGGAGCGCCATTGCGAGAACGCCAAAGCCGTGGCCGATTACCTTGCCAATCACCCGGCCGTGGCGTGGGTCAACTATGCCGGTCAACTCAATCATCCTCATTACCAACGTGCTAAGTCGCTTATCCGCGGTGGACTGCCGGCCTCATTGCTGTCATTCGGCTTAAAAGGCGGCTTTGACGAGGGAGTGAAATTTTATGATGCGCTGAATCTTTTCAAGCGCTTGGTGAATATTGGTGATGCCAAGTCACTGGCGTGCCATCCCGCCTCGACCACGCACCGCCAGTTGAACGAGCAAGAGCAAGCGAAAGCCGGGGTGACACCCGAGATGATCCGTCTTTGTGTCGGCATTGAGCATATCGATGACATCATTGCCGATTTAGAACAAGCCTTGGCGACGGCAAAATAGCCCAAAGAAGGCTAGCCGCTCCCAGGCTAAACAATCGTTGTACCAACAAAACTGTGGATATAAGAGATGTCACTTCCCCATGTAATACTGACAGTGCTAAGCAACTGTGAGGCGACGGGTTATGATATTACCAAGGCGTTTTCCACCACCATCAGTAATGTGTGGAAAGCCAGCCATCAACAGGTATATCGTGAACTCAATAAGCTCGCCGATCGAGGTGCGGTCACCTACCGGCTTGAACCGCAAGTCGGGAAGCCGGATAGAAAGGTGTACGCCATCACGCCTGTTGGCACCGACATGCTAGAAGCGTGGTTTATTCAAACGCCCAAGTTAGCGCCACCGCGTGACGAGTACGTGGCAAGATTACTCAGTTGTGAGGTGCTCGACCCCGCTCCCATGCTGGATCATGTGAATAACTTGATTGCCGAGTCTCAGCAGCTCCTTAATCACTATACTCAGCTTGAGCAACGTGAGTACGGACAAGCCGCCTTACTGACCTCACAACAACGTTTAATGCGCCTTGCGCTGCGACGCAGTATTCATCAGCGCCGCGCTTGGTTGGCCTGGGCGCAGGAAGTGCGCGACGAACTCACTATGCTCGCGGCCAGTGCTTAATCAATACAACAAACACAACACGCAACCTAATACGCCCCGACATAACCGGGGCGTATTTTTTAAGGTGTGACCGCAAGTGGGCGCACCCCCAAGGTATGACACAGGGCATAGGTTAATTCCGCACGGTTAAGGGTATAAAAGTGAAAATCTTTCACCCCTTCGCGGCTTAGCACCCGCACCATATCAAGCGCAATCGAGGCGCCCACCATCTGGCGCGTGACGGGATCATCTTCCAGTCCTTGATACTGTTTGTGCATCCACTGCGGCACACGCACATTGGTCATCTTGGCAAAGCGTGACGCCTGCTTGAAGTTAGAGACGGGCAAAATCCCCGGCACAATCTCCACATCAATCCCCGCGGCCACACAGCGGTCACGAAAGCGCAGATAGCTTTCAACATCGAAGAAAAATTGGGTAATCGCCCGGCTGGCCCCCGCATCCACTTTGCGTTTAAGGTTAATTAAATCCGCCTGTGCGCTTTTCGCTTCTGGATGTACCTCAGGGTAAGCGGCAACCGAGATATCAAAGTCATGCTCCTCTTTGAGCAAACGCACCAAGTCCACCGCATACATATCCGGCTTTTTCTCTGGCGAGGGTAAATCCCCTCGTAACGCCACAATGTCACGGATGCCATTCTGCCAATAGTCGCGGGCAATGTGGCGAAGCTCATCTTCAGTGGCATCAATGCAGGTTAGATGGGGCGCCGCGGCGATACCGGTTTGATCATGAATGCTTTTCACGATGTCATGGGTGCGATCACGCTCACCCGAGTTGGCGCCATAGGTCACCGACATGAACTTAGGTTTAAGCGCTTTTAAGCGATGCACGGAGTTCCAAAGCGTCTCCTCCATGGTTGGGGTGCTGGGCGGAAAAAACTCGAATGAGACATTAATATCGCCATCTAAGTCAGCAATATTCTGATTGAGTGCATCAATGTGGCCTGCGTGCGTGTAGCTCATATCCTCTCCCTGACACCGAACGGCGCTGTTCAGTATGACTGTATCTGCTGTGTTTTATACTTATACGTTTAGACGTCCATATGTCTAAAGATTGTCGTGATTCGATGAAAATGTCAACGATACGGGCCATGAAAAATACTCATGGTGTGATGAAGATAGACGACGCGGCCACCAAAATGCGCCTAGATTGCCCATGTTTCACACAAAAAAAGCTGTCTACGCAATGCGTAAACAGCTTGATAACGGTTATCCACGAGCAGACTAGTGAAGGCGACTTATCAAGCGATTTAAGTCGGATTGAATGGCGCCCGCCGTGACATCGCGTCCCGCCCCAGGGCCACGAATCACCAAGGGATTCTCGCGATACCAATGGCTTTCAATCGCAAATACATTGTCACACGGCAACAGATGAGCCAGTGGGTGCTCGCTGGGTAAGGTTTCTAGGCTCACTTGCGCTTTACCGTGAGCATTTAAGCGCGCGACATAGCGGAGCACTGACCGGTTTTTATGCGCCTTGTCTAATCGCTCTTGTAGTTGTTCATCCATTTGGTGGGCATGATCAAGAAACGCATCCAAAGACAGATCAGCCAGTGGTTTAGGCACCAGGGACTCGACCTTGACCTGCTCTGGCTCAAGCGACATGCCCGCTTCGCGTGCCAAAATCACCAATTTACGCACCACGTCGGCACCCGACAGATCATCCCGCGGATCAGGCTCGGTGAGCCCTTGCTGCCATGCTTGTTCCAGTAATACGCTGAATGGCACTTCACCTCTAAATTGCAAGAACAGCCACGACAAGGTGCCAGAAAAGATCCCAGACAGCGCAACAATCGTGTCGCCACTTTCACGCAGATCTTGCACCGCGTAGTTAATGGGTAACCCTGCGCCCACGGTCGCATTGTAGAGCCAATGGCGCCCGGTTTTGCTAAACGCCTGCTGAATCGCGTGATACTGCTCGGCTGGCGCGGCCCCCGCTTCTTTGTTGGCGGAGATTAAGTGAAAGCCATGCTCTGCCAGTCGCGGGTACAAGTACGCTAATGACGCACTGGCGGTAACATCCAATACAATCACATCGTCATACGGGTGATTAAGTAAGCGGGTGAGCCATTCGTCATCAAAATAAGGCTCGCAACGCTCATCAAACCCCTCTAATACCTGCGTGGCATCAATGCCGGCGAAATCAAGCCACTGGTTGCGACTGTCCACCACTGAGATCAATGACACTTCCTTGCCATGGCGTTTTTCCAGGTGTGCTTTTTGCTCGGCAAAAAGGCTTAACCAGCGGGTGCCAATATTGCCTTTGCCCACCAACACCAAACCGATCCGGCGCTGGGCTTGAAACAAGGCATCATGCAAGCTAGCGACGAGGGCTTGAGTATGTACTTGGCGAAGGATCGCCACCATGCTCAGTCCAGACGCAGACTCACTGATAAACTCCACCGGTTGGGATTTCAATTGTTGATAAAAGCCATGGCAATGGACGGGATTGTTCACCACGCCCGCTCCTACAGCCGCCACCATGGTAAAGCCTTCACGCAGTTTGAGTTCAGCCGAAAGGCCAGCATCTTGAATTTGCGCCATTACTAGCGCCACCACTTCTGTGGTAAATGCCAACAATATTCGGTATTGATCGTCTTGATAATCGGTTGCCAGTGGCTGCACCTTCAGCTGTGACAAAATCCGACTAAGCTCCTGCTTTATCGCCTGAAAGTCTTGTCCTCGCGCAACATCAAACTGGAGTAAGCTTACCTCATCCAACGCCGTAATGATTTTTGCCCCGCGCCCTGTGGCTAATACGCGTTCAATACGTGTTGAGCCGCTATCCGGCGCTTGGGTGCAGCGCAAGGTTAGGTCGGTGGCACTTTGCGCCACCGGCTGTAAGGTGCGGCTATGCAGCACGGGGGCAGCCAGACGCGCCAGCTCGCCCGCCTCGTCAATACGAATCAAAGGTAGCAAACAGGCATTATCAACATGGCGTGGATCGGCGCTATACACCCCGGCGACATCACTCCAAATAGTCACACGGCTGACGCCCGCCAGCGCCCCCAAGACAGTAGCCGAGTAATCGGAGCCATTGCGCCCCAACAGCACCGTCTCTCCCGCTTGGTTTTGTGCCATAAACCCGGTGATCACCACATGTGTATCGCTATGCTGCGAAAGCTGATTTTGCAGCAAAGGCCAGGACGCCCCCCGATCCACTTCTGGTTGAGCGGCGCGCTCGGCGCGCAAACACTGGCGTGAGTCTAACATCACCGCCGCACGCTGATGCTGCTTCAATAACTGGGCCAACAGGCGCGCCGACCAGACCTCACCAAAACCTTGCACGTAAGCTTTGTCATTTTCACTCACGCCCTTATCGCCCAGCGACGCGATGGTGGCAATATCCGCATAAAGTGCATCCACCAGCTGTTGTTTTGTCTCTCCATCCACCAAGTTTTCAATCAAATCTTGCTGGAAGGCGCGCACCGTTTGCAAGGTCTCATGCGCCACTCGTCCATCCTTGTCTAATTGCGCCAACCACATGATCAGCTGGTTAGTGGTTTTTCCTGCCGCAGATACCACGATCAAGTCTTGCTGGCTCGCATGCGCGGTCAATACATCGACCACGCGGCGATAGCAATCAGGGCTCGCAAGGCTACTGCCACCAAACTTGTGTAATTGGCGTGGTGACTCTGGGGACGTTTCCATCGGTTGCGCATGCATGGCAAGGTCTCTCTTAATGTCTATCAATCTCAGTAAAACGGCGCGCACGGCGGCGCAGCCTCTATCGGGGGTTACCCCCTAAACGGGCAAAAGCATTCGCCAAATCGGCGACCAAATCTTGCGCATCTTCTAATCCAATCGACAAGCGTAATAAGGTCGGCGAAATGCCGGCTTCTGCTTGCGCGGCGTCACTCATAGCTCGGTGCGTCATCGAGCCAGGGTGAGTGATCAAGCTTTCCACGCCCCCTAGCGATTCGGCCAGAGCAAATAACGAAAGACCGTCGATAAACCGCGCCACACCGGCTTGGTCGGTCTCCAACTCTAGGCTCAGCATGCTACCAAACCCCGCTTGCTGGCGCGCAGCAATTTGGTGGCCAGGGTGAGAGGCCAACCCGGGATAGTATATTTTCCGCACCGCCGGCACCGTTTGTAGGTAGCTCAGTACCGCTTCAGTGTTGTGCTGGTGTTGTTTAACGCGCGCGCCCAGTGTACGCAACCCTCGCAATGTCATATAACTGTCAAAGGCATTGCCCGTCGCCCCTAAGCAATTTCCCCACCAAGCCAGTGTGTCTGCCAATTCATCCGTACGCGCGACCACCACGCCACCGACAATATCGGAGTGACCATTAATAAACTTGGTGGTGGAATGGACCACCATATCCGCGCCCAGCGCAAACGGCTTTTGCAAGGCGGGCGATAAAAAGGTGTTATCCACCACCACCCAGGCCCCAACTTGATGGGCCTTTTGGCTTATTTCTGCGATATCGACCACGCGTAGAAGTGGATTGGATGGAGTTTCCACCAGCACCAACTTGGGCTGCTTAGCCAATGCCTGCTCCAACGCCTCATGGTCGGATTGATCGACAAAACTCACCTGCCAAATGCCTTGTTTGGCGCGTGATTCGAGCAAGCGATAGGTGCCGCCATAACAATCGTGCGGGGCGACGATATGATCGCCTGCCTCCAATAGAGATAACACCAAGTTTATCGCCGACATGCCACAGTTAGTCACTACCGCACCCGCGCCCCCCTCTAAGTCAGTCAGCGCTTGTTCCAACTGCGCACGGGTTGGGTTGCCGCCTCGCGCGTAGTCGTAGGTAGGCACATCTCCCAGAGCCGGGAAACGGTAATTGGTCGATAAATACAAGGGAGGCACTACCGCATGGTGCTGGGTGTCGGTGCCAATCCCAGTGCGAACGGCGATGGTGTCGGTTTTTTTCTCTGTCATTATCTGTCCTTGCTAGTCTGTTTGCGCATGGTGGGCGTGATCCAGGCGTCATACTGCCACCTTACCCGTCGCTTTTTGGGACGTCAATACTTCTAGACGTCTACACTCCTTTGCATGTGGCGGTTAATATAGCTAAAATCTCCGCAGCATCATCCTGGGTATTCCTTAATCAAGATAGGTGAGACATGGCGCAGTGGAACGGCGACTACATTAATCCGTATGCCGAACATGGTAAAAAGAAAGAGCAGGTAAAGAAGATCACCGTCTCTATCCCATTAAAAGTACTAAAAATTCTTACTGATGAGCGCACTCGTCGTCAGGTGCAAAACCTGCGTCACGCGACCAACAGCGAGTTGTTGTGTGAGGCATTTCTTCATGCCTACACCGGTCAACCTCTGCCAACCGATGACGATATCCGTAAGGATAAACCCGACAGCATCCCCGCCGAAGCGCGTCGGATCATGAAAGAGCTGGGTATCGAATTCGACGATAGCGAATACTAAAAAAACCCGCCAACCGGCGGGTTTTTCATTACCTGCAGCATCGTGCTGTCTGCCACTTACGCATGGCAACATGCCTCGCTACATCATATAGTTTTCTGGCATCTCGATACGAGCTACGCCGGTTTCGACGGCCGCCAGCGCCACTGCACGTACTACTTTCGGCAACAAACGCGCGTCCATGGGCTTGGGAATGATGTAATCAGGACCAAAGCTGAGCGAAGACAAGCCGGCGGCGTCTAATACTGTTTGTGGCACCGGCTCTTTGGCCAAACTGCGAATGGCCTCGACCGCGGCCAGTTTCATCGCATCGTTAATTTCACTGGCACGMACATCCAATGCACCACGGAAAATAAACGGGAAACAAAGTACGTTATTGACCTGGTTGGGATAATCCGAACGCCCGGTTCCCATGATCAGATCATCCCGGACTTGATGTGCCACATCCGGGTGGATTTCAGGATCCGGATTCGAGCAGGCAAATATCACGGGCTTGTCTGCCATCAGCTTCAAGGCCTCTGGTGAGAGTAAGTCAGGGCCAGATACGCCAACGAACATGTCCGCGCCTTCAATCACATCTTCGAGGGTACGTTTATCGGTGTTATTGGCAAACAGCTGCTTGTATTTGTTGATATCATCACGACGCGTATGGATCACGCCTTTACGATCCAACATATAGATTTTTTCTCGCTGCGCACCACATTTTATTAATAGCTCCATACAGGCAACCGCGGCCGCGCCAGCACCCATGCACACCACCGTCGCCTCACAGATATCTTTGCCTTGTAGCTCGAGAGCGTTAAGCATGCCGGCAGCAGTCACGATGGCAGTACCGTGTTGGTCATCATGGAATACAGGCACTTCGCACCGTGCAATCAGTTGTTTTTCAATTTCAAAACAATCAGGGGCTTTAATATCTTCGAGGTTGATACCGCCAAAGGTGTCAGCAATATTGGCCACGGTATCAACGAACTCATCGATAGTGCGGTGTTTCACTTCAATATCAATCGAGTCCAAACCGGCAAAACGCTTGAATAATAACGCTTTACCTTCCATGACGGGCTTAGAAGCCATGGGGCCTAAGTTCCCCAATCCCAAAATCGCGGTGCCGTTTGAGATCACCGCCACCATGTTGCCTTTACCCGTATAGCGGTAAACCGCATCTGCGTCTTGCGCTATCTCTCGCACCGGCTCAGCAACGCCAGGACTATACGCTAGGGCGAGATCCGCGGCCGAGTCGGCCGGTTTGCTCAATTCAACAGAAATTTTTCCGGGAGTAGGGTATGCATGATAATCCAGCGCTTGCTGGCGTTTATCGTCCGACATCTAGTGTTCCTAATTATTATCGTGAAGGGATAGATAACCAATATCGCCAGGGAAGCGTGAACGATATTAGCCAGACACTCGACAAACCACACAGGGAAGGTTTGCATTCGCATAAAGATGGTAACGCAGGGAGCAAACGTCCACCAGTGCTAACACGCATTCGCGATGATGCTCGGACCTGTTGCCCCAATACAAGGACGATACGATCAAAAAAAGGGACGCTGATGCGTCCCTTCTCTGTATTCGGTCAATAGCGGCTTATTTTTTGCTGCTAAGGGCACCGAAACGCTTCTTAAAGCGGTCAACACGGCCACCGGTATCAAGGATACGCTGCTTACCAGTGTAGAATGGGTGACACTTGTCACACACGTCTAGGTAGATGTCTTTGCCTAGGGTTGTGCTGAACGCGAATTCGTTACCGCAAGAGCATTTTGCTGTGACGGCTTTGTACTCTGGATGGATACCAGCTTTCATAGGGATAACCTCATCTTGAAGGCCGTGTCGCTCTCCCGATCCTAAGCCGGGCACCACACGTCGTTAACAAACATTTTCTAAGGCGCGCAATTCTAATCAAGCGCCCTCTTTTTCGCAACTTTTTTGTGCAATCATAGCGCCAGCTGAAAGGCATCAAGGCTTTGCCAACGTGTGGCTAACCGTTACACTGAGATTCCTTCTGGCCAATAAGATGTTGTGATGGAACAGTTTGCTCAGGTAGCGTTGCCTGTCCCTTTGCCGAAAACCTTTGATTACCGTATCGCAGACGATCAGCACCCGGTCGTCGGCGGGCGCGTCAAGGTGCCGTTTGGACGCCAGCATAAAGTCGGCATCGTTACCGGCTTGTCGTCCACGGCCAGTGTGGAAACCAGCCAACTCAAAGCAATTGATACCGTACTCGACGCGCAACCGGTCTGGACCCCCGCCGTTTATAACCTTTTGCAATGGGCCAGTCGCTTTTACCATCACCCGCTTGGCGATGCGATGGGGGCGGTGATGCCGACTTCGCTGCGTAAAGGACGCCCGGCGACATTACAGCAACAAAAATGGTGGCAAATTACCGAATCAGGACAAAACCAACCTCTATCAGGTCTGAGCCGCGCCCCCAAACAAGCCCGAGTGTTGCAGCTGCTCACTCACGGCCCGGCCACCCAAGCCGACTTAATCGAACAAGACATCGGCGCGCCGGTACTCAAAACAGTGGCAGAAAAAGGCTGGATCGCGCCCTACTCGCCCCCTTCTCAGGCCAATGCTTGGGTAAAAAGCTTTGCGGTCACCGAAGAAAAGCCGACGCTTAATCACGAGCAAGCGATGGCGGTTGCCACCCTCAATGCCAGCGATGGTTTTGCCTGCGCGTTACTAGAGGGGATCACAGGCTCAGGCAAAACCGAGGTTTACCTCAATGTGCTAGAACCGGTGCTCGCACGCGGCCAGCAGGCGCTAATCTTGGTGCCAGAAATTGGCCTGACACCACAAACCATTCGCCGTTTTGAGCGTCGCTTTGCTGTCCCTGTGACCGTGATGCATTCAGGGCTCAGCGATACCGACCGTCTCAACGCTTGGCTGGCCGCACGCGAAAACCAAGCAGCCATTGTGATTGGTACCCGCTCTGCACTTTTTACCCCCATGGCAAAGCTTGGCATCATCATTATCGATGAGGAACACGACCCCTCTTATAAACAGCAAGATAGCTTTCGCTATCACGCCCGCGATCTGGCCGTCATGCGGGGGCATGAAGAAAACGTACCGGTGATCTTGGGCTCAGCCACGCCGTCGCTAGAAAGCTTGCATAACGCAAAGACCGGTAAATACCAATACCTCAAACTGACTCAACGTCCTGGTAATGCGGTCACCGCCCGGCAAGGGATACTCGATATCAAAGGCCATCACCTCGAAGCTGGCTTGTCTGCGCCGCTGATTGCTGAAATGCGTCAGCACTTGCAACGAGGTAACCAGGTGATGCTGTTTTTAAATCGCCGCGGTTATGCGCCGGCGATGATGTGCCATGAGTGTGGCTGGCTGGCGAACTGCCAACGCTGTGATGCCTACTACACCCTTCATCAGCGACACCAAGAGTTACGCTGCCATCACTGCGGCCACCAAAAACGAGTGCCCCCGCAATGTGGCGACTGTGGTTCTACCCAGTTGATTAGTGTTGGCGTAGGCACCGAGCAACTCGAATCCCAGCTTGGCGAGTTATTTCCCGAATACAATACCGTTCGCATTGATCGCGATAATACCCGGCGAAAAGGGAGCCTTGAAGGTTACTTGGCCGATATTGAAAAAGGTGAGTATCAAATTCTACTGGGCACGCAAATGCTCGCCAAAGGCCATCACTTTCCTAACGTCACCCTGGTCGCCTTAGTCGATGTGGACGGGGCGCTGTTCAGCAATGATTTTCGCGCGCCTGAGCGTTTAGCCCAATTGATGGTTCAGGTGGCCGGGCGCGCCGGCCGCGCCAGCAAACCAGGTACTGTGTTATTACAAACCCACCATCCAGAGCACGCCCTGATCCAATCTTTGGTGCACCAAGGCTATCAAGCCTTTGCCGAATCGGCGTTAAATGAACGGCGTCAGGCATGGCTGCCGCCTTACACGTTTCTTAGCCTCTTTCGCGCCGATGGGCATGAAGAAAACAGTGTCCAGCAGTTTTTACAACAAGTCCGTCAAACACTGGCTGCCTCACCGGTTCAACAGGATGATTGTCATATTATGGGGCCGATGCCCGCCGCCATGGCGAAACGCGCGGGTCGCTATCGGTGGCAACTCCTCATTCAAGCGCCCAGCCGAAAAGTGATGCAGCAATGGCTCCAGGTGGCACTTCCGGCCATCCAACAGCTCCCCCTGTCACGTAAAGTCAGATGGTCATTAGACGTCGAGCCGCAAGACCTTTCTTAATATTCCCTTGCAGTAAAGCGACAGCAATCACACTTTCATTGCAATAAGTGTTAGCTTGTCCGTGTTTAAATCGGACAAGGCTAGGTAGAATAAGGCCGCAATTGGCTAAGAGAACAGGTCAGATGAGCTAATAACTGTCTGATCTCACAATACAGATAACAAGAGGACTGTCACTATGGCGACAATGAAGGACGTTGCCCACATTGCCGGTGTATCTACAGCAACCGTATCACGCGCGCTGATGAACCCTGAAAAGGTCTCGGCCACAACCCGTAAAAAGGTTGAGCAAGCGGTCGTAGAAGCTGGCTATTCCCCTAACTCACTTGCGCGTAATCTACGCCGCAACGAGTCCAAAACCATCGTCGCGATTGTCCCAGATATCTGCGATCCTTACTTTAGTGAGATCATCCGTGGGATCGAAGAAGCGGCGATGGAGCACGGTTACCTGGTTTTGCTCGGCGATAGTGCCCAACAACACCACCGCGAAAACGCATTCGTCAACTTGGTGTTCACCAAGCAGGCAGACGGCATGCTACTGCTGGGCGCCGATGTGCCCTTTGATGTGAGTAAGCCCGAGCAGAAAAACCTGCCGCCGCTGGTGATGGCCTGTGAGTATGCCCCGGATCTTGAACTGCCGACGGTGCATATCGACAACCTAACTGCCGCGTTTGAGGCGGTCAATTACCTCACCCAAGTCGGCCACACCCGTATCGCCAATATTACTGGGGTACCAGAAACCGCACTGACACAATTCCGCTCGCAAGGCTATCAACAAGCGCTACAGCGCGCGGGGATTACCGTCAACCCAGCCTACAGCGTGGTGGGGGATTTCAGCTTTGCCTCGGGGGCACGGGCAATGACCAACCTACTCTCCCTGCCCGAGCCACCCACCGCCGTCTTCTGTCATTGCGACGTGATGGCCGTGGGCGCAATGCAACAAGCCAAACGCTTAGGCATGCGCGTACCGCAAGATATTTCGATTGTCGGATTTGATGACATCCAGTTCGCGGAATATTGCGATCCTCCCCTGACCACCGTCTCCCAACCTCGCTATGACATTGGTCGTCAGGCCATGTTAATGCTGCTCAACACCTTGCAAGGACGTGAAGTGAACGCAGGATCACGGCTTTTAGATGCCAAGTTAGTGATCCGTGAGAGCGTTGCCCCACCGTCTCGGTAGTAAGACTGGTCAGCACGGGTCGAAGCCAGTAACATGAACGCTTTACTGGCTTTTTGAATTTGAATACTTGCTGTGGCAACTCGTGATTACGTAAAACGTGGTAAAGCACCGCGTAAAAAAAATACCCGTCGGCAACCACCCAAAGCGCGTGCTCGTTTCCCATTAAAGTGGGCGTTACTGGCTGTCTGCTTGGTTGGCGCGTTTGGCTATGGCCTGTACCTATTGAGCAACACTGACGCGCCCGCGCCTAAACCGGCAACAAACGCACAGCCTCAGCCTTCCGCGCAGAGCGATAAGGCACATCTGCCTAAAAAGCCTGAAGAAAAATGGAGTTACATCGAGGAGCTGGAGAGTAAAGAGGTGGAAGTGAAGGCCAAAGCACTGCCACAATCCACGCGTCCTTATCTGATGCAATGCGGCGCGTACCGCAGTCAAGATCAGGCGAATGAGCGTAAAGCGATCATTGCCTTTCAAGGGCTAGAAAGCCAAATCAAGATAAGCCAAGGGGAAAAAGGCACCTGGTACCGCGTGGTATTGGGTCCTTACCCGCGTAAGCGTCAAGCAGAGCGTGACCGTAATATGCTCCGACGCGCCGGAGTTGAACCTTGTGCCATTTGGTACTGGGAATAACACTGCTGCATTGTATCGGCTGGGCCAAGTCTATTCCTTGCCCAGCCTTGATTGAAATCCTCTCCTCACCCCTTGAAAAGTGATCGGTAAAGCCCAACCTCATACAGTAATCACCCATCTGGTGTACCAGACACAAAGAAAGAGGTTCCCGTGACTACAATCGTCTCCGTTCGTCGCGAAGGTAAAGTGGTTATTGCTGGCGATGGCCAAGTGTCACTCGGCAATACTGTCATGAAAGGCAATGCCCGAAAAGTTCGCCGTTTGTATAACGGCCAAGTACTCGCCGGGTTTGCTGGCGGCACTGCTGACGCCTTCACCTTATTTGAGCGCTTCGAGCGCAAGCTTGAACTGCACCAAGGTCACCTAACCAAAGCGGCGGTTGAACTTGCTAAAGAATGGCGCACTGATCGCGCACTGCGTCGATTAGAGGCCCTACTGGCCGTCGCCGATGAAACCGCCTCATTAATCATTACGGGTAACGGCGATGTGGTTGAACCCGAACGCGATTTGATTGCTATTGGCTCTGGCGGCAACTATGCCCAAGCCGCCGCGGTTGCTATGCTTGAAAACACGGCGTTAGATGCCCGCGAGATCGCAGAGAAAGCGCTAACCATCGCCGGTGATATATGTGTGTTTACTAACCAGCAACACACGGTTGAAGAACTCGAGAGTAAGAAACAGGATTAGTGATGTCTGAAATGACTCCACGCGAAATCGTGCATGAGCTTGACCGTCACATTATCGGTCAAGACAATGCCAAACGTGCGGTGGCGATCGCACTGCGAAACCGCTGGCGCCGAATGCAGCTTGCCGAAGAGCTGCGTGCGGAAGTCACCCCCAAAAACATCTTGATGATAGGTCCAACCGGTGTGGGCAAAACAGAGATCGCTCGCCGGTTGGCACGACTCGCGAACGCCCCTTTTATCAAGGTGGAAGCCACCAAATTCACCGAAGTGGGTTATGTAGGGAAAGAAGTAGAAACCATTATTCGCGATCTCGCGGATGTGGCGATGAACATGACCCAGCAGCAAGCGATGGAAAAGGTCAAATTCCGCGCAGAAGAACAAGCAGAAGATCGTATCCTCGATATCTTGCTGCCACCAGCACGCGACGCATGGGGCCAAAACGAGGACAGCCAAGAGGACTCTTCAACGCGGCAAAGCTTCCGTAAAAAGTTACGCGAAGGCCAGCTTGATGATAAAGAAGTGGAAGTCGATGTCGCCGCCCCACAAATGGGCGTAGAAATCATGTCGCCACCAGGCATGGAAGAGATGACCAACCAGCTGCAGAGCATGTTCCAAAACCTCGGTGGCAACAGCACCAAAAAGCGTAAGATGAAAATCAAAGACGCCATGAAAGCGCTGACCGAGGAAGAAGCCGCCAAGCTGGTTAACCAAGAAGAAATCAAAGAGCAAGCCATCCACATGGTGGAGAACAACGGTATCGTGTTCGTGGATGAAATCGATAAGATCTGTAAATCAGGCAACACCAGCGGTGGCGATGTGTCTCGCGAAGGGGTGCAACGCGATCTCTTGCCATTGGTCGAAGGCAGCACAGTGTCCACCAAGCACGGGATGATTAAAACCGACCATATCTTGTTTATCGCCTCGGGCGCTTTCCAAGTATCACGGCCGTCTGATCTGATCCCGGAATTGCAAGGCCGCTTGCCCATCCGTGTTGAGCTTGAAGCACTGTCCACCGATGACTTCAAGCGGATCCTCACCGAGCCAAATGCCTCGCTCACCCAGCAATATACCGCACTGCTGAAAACCGAAGACATTGATCTGACGTTTGAGGAAAGTGGTATTGATGAGCTGGCCTCTGCCGCATGGCGTGTGAACGAGAAAACCGAAAACATCGGTGCCCGTCGTCTACATACCTTGATGGAGCGCTTGATGGAAGAGGTCTCATACGACGCCAGCGAGCGTGCCGGTCAAAGCGTCACCGTCGATGCCGATTATGTCCGCCGCCACCTCGAAGAGTTAGTTGACGACGAAGATTTGAGTCGTTTCATCCTCTAAGCGTGCGAGAGACCACAACACTAGGGCAGCAAACGCTGCCCTTTTTTGCATCAAAAGTTGAGCTAGCGCAATAGCAAGTCGGATTTCAGCCAACAATGGGTTACTCCTCTCCCCGCTTGCGCGATAATAGTGGCATCGTTTTTTCGTCTTGAGGATCGCTATGCGGCCTTCTACTCTTGCGATATGGCTGGATGCGGCGCGACCTAAAACCCTACCGCTGGCCGTTACCTCGATTTTGTCCGGCAGTGCTGTCGCCGCCTCACAAGGGAGCCTGTCATGGTCAATCAGCTTGATGGCGCTGGTGACTGCCTTATTGCTGCAGATCCTGTCTAACCTCGCGAACGACTATGGTGATGCACTAAAAGGCACGGATAACGCGACGCGTATCGGCCCCATGCGTGCCATCCAATCCGGCCATGTCAGCCTGACCACCATGCGCCGCGCGCTCATGCTCAATATTGGTTTGACCCTACTCAGTGGTGGCTCACTGATTGCGATAGCCTGCCAACAACCGACCGACATTATCAGTTTCTTGCTGCTTGGCGTGATGGCGATTGTGGCAGCCATTACCTACACCGTGGGCAACAAACCGTATGGCTATCGCGGGTTAGGGGATTTATCGGTACTGATGTTTTTTGGCTGGCTCGGGGTGGCTGGCACCTACTATTTGCAGGTCGGCCATATTGATTCTTTAATCATACTTCCTGCCACCGCTTGCGGCTTGCTGGCGGTGGGCGTATTAAACATCAACAATTTACGAGATATTGATAACGATCGCGCTTGTGGTAAGCATACCTTGGTGGTGCGTTTAGGGCCGGAGCGCGGGCGTCAGTATCACGTGATCTTGCTGGCCAGCGCCATCGTTTGTTATTCCTTGTTTGCTGCCCTTACCTTGCAAGCTTGGTTGGGTTGGTTGTTCCTCGCTGGTGTCCCATTTCTGGCGCGCCATGGGCGTGACGTCTATCAAGCCACTAATGCCAGCGCCCTGCGCCCCATGATGGGAACCATGGTGCGTTGTGCACTGATCACCAATGGCCTATTTATGACGGGTATGCTGTTGGTCTAATTAGGCCACAGATTGACCGCTTTAACATTGCAAACCCTTATGGGCTCGTTATACTTGGACTTGCCATGTTGGCAACGCTAGCTTGCCAGCCTTTTTCTGCCTCAACAAGAAGTTAGACTATGGAATATAATACCTCGGAACTATGCGACATGTACCCCGAACACGTGGATGTCGTGGAGCCAATGTTTAGCTCTTATGGGGGCCGCAGCTCGTTTGGTGGCCAAATTACCACAGTAAAATGCTTTGAGGACAATGGGTTAATTCGTGAAATGGCCGAGCAAGCCGGCGAGCAGCGAATTATGCTGATTGATGGCGGCGGTTCGTTACGTCGCGCCCTTATTGACGGCGAGATTGCGCAGCTTGCCGCTGACAACGACTGGGCTGGCATGATTGTTTACGGTTGTGTTCGTGATGTCGATACCATCGATGAAATCGATATCGGCATTCAAGCACTGGCTTCGATTCCAGTGGGGACTGATGAGCAAGGTATCGGTGAAACGGATGTCCCCGTCAACTTTGGCGGCGTCACTTTCTTGCCCGATGATCATGTTTATGCCGACACCACTGGCGTGATCCTTTCACCGGATGCGCTGACCATGGCAGACGAAGACCTCGACGATGCGGAAGACGACTGACTCGTCGTCTGATACCGAATAGCAAAACAGAGCCAATTGGCTCTGTTTTTGTTTATTCAACGTTCTCAATCTTACCTAACAAGCTCCGAATGCGCTCTTGCCATGCTTGCTGCTCATCGCGCAGTTTGGCGTTCTCCTGCTCAAGCTGCTCACGGCGCTCTTTTTCCGCGGCGGCATCTTGCTCTAGTGAGCCGTTCGTTTCTTTGAGTTCTTCGATTTCCATTTGTAGCAGCGAAATGGTATCCACCGCCATTTGTACTTTCGCTTCGAGTTGTTCTAATACTTCCAATGACATCAAGGCCACCTTATTTCTGACGATTGATCCCGTTACTGCCTCATGCGCAGCAACCCGTGCAACGGAACGTGCACCCCGGCTTTATTGTACTCAGGTGATACCAGACTGCCACTGTTCTCGCTACCTGCTCGCGTACAAGTGCGCAAAAAAGCAGCGCCTTTTGTCATCCCCCTTCCGGATGAGAAAAAAACGCGCGCCCCGACTCCACGCAAACGTTTTCTCTTTCTGGTAGACTTGCGCGCAAATTGGGCTAAGGCCCGTCTTAGTGTGGCTGACATTTCCGGAGTACTGATGAAACGTGATCTCGCATTGGCATTCTCGCGCGTAACCGAAGGCGCAGCATTGGCTGGGTACAAATGGCTGGGACGTGGAGACAAGAACGCGGCCGATGGTGCGGCGGTTGAAGTAATGCGCACCCTGCTTAACCTCACCGATATCGACGGTGAAATCGTGATAGGGGAAGGTGAAATCGATGATGCCCCCATGCTCTACATTGGCGAACAGGTTGGTTTAGGCGGCGATGCGGTCGATATCGCCGTTGACCCGATTGAGGGCACGCGAATGACAGCCATGGGGCAAGCCAACGCATTGGCAGTCCTCGCCGCTGGCGAGAAAGGCAGCTTTTTAAAAGCCCCTGATATGTACATGGAAAAACTGGTGGTCGGCCCCGGCGCCAAAGGGGCGATTGACCTCAATAAGCCTTTGCTCGACAACCTCGAAAACGTCGCGATAGCGTTGGGTAAACCACTCGACAGCTTGGTGGTCGCCACCTTGGCCAAACCGCGTCATGATGAAATCATTGCCAGCATGCAGGCCAAAGGGATCCGTGTCTTTGCCTTCCCCGATGGGGATGTGGCGGCCTCTATTCTCACCTGTATGCCAGAAAGTGAAGTCGATGTGATGGTTGGCATTGGCGGTGCGCCAGAAGGTGTGGTATCCGCGGCCGTGATCCGGGCCCTGGGCGGCGATATGCAAGGACGATTGCTACCACGTCACGACGTGAAAGGGGATACCCCAGACAACCGCTTGCTCGGTGAACAAGAAATGACACGATGTGCGCAAATGGGGATTGCCGCTCATCAGGTGTTGACGCTATCGGACATGGCCAGCAGTGATAATGTGGTATTCGCGGCGACTGGGATCACCAAGGGCGATCTGCTCGATGGCATTACCCGACACGGGGATTTAGCCACCACAGAAACCTTGGTGGTACGCGGGCAATGCCGCACCATTCGTCGGATCCGTTCGACCCATTATTTAAGTCGCAAAGATACGGCGATCAAACCGCACATCCTGTAACCCCAGTGGCCGTGAATACGGCCCTAGACTGGTCAAGCCCGTCGATTTCGATTATCCTTTTATAAAGAGTTTACTTTATTTATTTGCGACGACACGATTGGGGTAATCGAAATCGAATCATGAAGTCCACTGACCGCATTCTACACACCATCAAACGCGAAGGCAGCGTAAGTGCGAAAGTCTTGGCCGATCAGCTCGGCATGACCACCATGGGCGTACGTCAGCATTTGCAAAGCTTAGAGCGCGATGGCTTGGTCGACTTTGAGGATATCCGCGCTAAAGTGGGCAGACCTTCTCGTCATTGGTCCCTAACCGCCCAGGGTCATCGGCGGTTTGCCGACAGCCACCATGATTTATCGGTTACCCTTATCGATTCCGTGCAAAACGTGTTTGGCGAGCAAGGTGTTGCCGATGTCATTGCCCAACGTGAAGCCGCCACCTTTGCCCAATATCAAGACGCGCTCAAAGATTGCGATAATTTAGAGGCTAAATTGCAAACCTTGACGTATCTTAGAGAGAGCGAGGGATATATGGCCGAGCTTCATCAAGACGGCACCGACTATATACTGATTGAACATCACTGCCCTATCTGTCATGCAGCAAAGTCCTGTCCGGCGTTATGCCGCTCAGAAATCCAGTTATTCCGCCACCTGCTCGGTGAGGCCTATCGGGTCGAACGCGAAGAGCACATTGTCTCTGGACAGCACCGCTGCACATATCGTATTGGAGAAAAGACCTGAGGAGGTAATATGGCCACTTGGATTAAGGCTGAGGTCGTGGAGAACCAACATTGGACAARGGATCTCTTCAGCCTGGTGTTATCCGCCCCTGTCGAGCCGTTTAAGGCAGGCCAATTCACAAAACTCGGCATGGAGATCGATGGCAAGTTGATCCAGCGTGCCTACTCGTTCGTGAATCCTCCACAAAGTAAATATTTAGAAGTTTATGCCACCCGTGTCGCCGACGGGTTAATGTCACCCCGCCTCCACGCGCTTGAGCCGGGTGACAACGTGATGATTACGCAAGATCCGGCTGGCTACTTTACCCTCGATGAAGTGCCGCAAGGCCAACACCTTTGGATGTTTGCCACTGGGACGGCAATCGGCCCGTACATCTCACTCATGGAACAAGGCGATCTGTGGTCACGTTTTCGTAAAGTGATATTGGTGCATGCCGTACGCTTCGCCGCCGATTTAACCTATCAAGCACGCATTAACGCGCTGCAAGAAAAGTATCCCGATCAGTTGGTGGTTCAACCTTTCGTCAGCCGCGAGCCAACCGCGGGCGCGCTCTCTGGACGCGTGACCCACGCACTGGAAGATGGGCTACTTGAGCGGGTAGTGGGTCTGCCCCTCACGCCTGAACACAGCCAAGTGATGCTGTGTGGCAACCCGGCCATGGTCAAAGAAGTGAAAACACTCTTAGAAGGTAAAGGACTGAGCAAAAACCTGCGCCGTAAACCAGGCAACGTGACCACCGAGCACTACTGGTAAGCCGCTCCCCTGCTTTGCTGACAAGCATACGGTAAAGCAGGGCATTTTTATCGACGAGAATTAATCACAAAAACCCATTCGGATTCAGTCGATTGCCCCCGCCTCCGTCTGCATCCTCATTCAGGCCGCCAATATAGCCAGACATCGCTTATTTGATCCCCTCCAGCCTCCGGCTCATAGTTAAATTAACGCTTTGGTAACACGATCAGATGATCGGCGGCGTGTAAGGAGTAAGCGATGAAGACCCTACCCTCTTTCGATGAGTTGGCGGCACTGGCTGAGTCAGACCCACACGCATTAGAAGCATTGAGGCTTAGTATGAGTGAAGATGTCATCGCCAATGCATCTTACGCCACCCAACCTCAGCTACATGCGATGTTAAGCCATATCAATCGAATGATAGATCATGGTAAGAACCCATTACACGTCAATATGCTGTTGTTCCAAGCACTGACGCGCCAGTATTCGCGCTTTGCCACCGCGTTTACCGCACCCGATGAACATGCCGTCATCAAGCGGACATTATGGACTTTCGCGTTGGGCAGGCCGCGAAAAAAGGCGCGACAAAAGGATCGGACCGTCCCACTTAGTCACCCTTGTGTGAGAGCCCTACCCCCGCATAAGTGCGCTACATCGCGCGCGTGGTCCCCACCCACTTACGGTAGCTACTGGTATCCATATCACGGACGTCTACCGTAAGACTACTGACGTRCCCGGCATGCTCACGCAGCGGCACGGTCAACGCATCACTGATCGCTTCTTTTTGCTGGGTACTGCGCCCCGCGAGTAACCGAAATTCAACATGAACAAACTCACTGCGATCTGCCTGTGCCCCCACACGCCAAACACCGCACGGTACCGCGCGTGATTTTAAGGCCTCGGGGTCGAAGCTGCCGGTAGCAATCGCAGCATGGTGTAAGTCATCCACCAGTTGATCAATATTGACGCGCTCGGCCAATGCGTCTGTGTATTCCATTACCAGATGGGGCATAAAACCTCCCTCCATTAAACACGCCCACGCGTATAGTGCCGAAAGTCTTGCCTTACCACGAGCGCGACTGTCACACTTTTGTCGATACCCGCCTGCCCTTATGATGAAAATTTACTACCTAAGGTTCCCTTTTTGGCCTAAAACGGGTAAAAACGAAAGCATTCTCGCCATTCTATGATTTTAAACAGAGAAGGCCGCGCTACAATAGACTACCTTCTTTACATCTTTTGACTTCAAATCAACTAAACCGCGGAGGAATTCCTATGCGCCGTCCATTGGTAATGGGTAACTGGAAACTCAATGGCAGCAAAGCCATGGTCACTGAACTGCTTAACGGCCTTAACGCTGAACTGAAAGGCGTTGAAGGCGTCGATGTGGCCGTTGCGCCACCAGTGATGTATTTGGCACAAGCTGAGCAACTGCTGGCTGATAGCGCGATTAAACTCGGTACGCAAAACGTCGATACACACAACAGCGGCGCATTCACCGGTGATATCTCTGCAGAGATGCTGAAAGACTTTGGTGCGACCCATATCATTATCGGCCACTCAGAGCGTCGCGAGTATCATCAAGAGTCTGACGAATTTGTCGCGCAGAAATTTGCTTTCTTGAAAGAAAACGGCCTCACGCCTGTGTTGTGTATCGGTGAGTCTGACGCGCAAAACGAAGCGGGTGAAACTCTCGCGGTATGCGCACGTCAGCTTGACGCTGTAATCCAATCACAAGGGGTTGAAGCCTTGAACGATGCCGTGATCGCCTATGAGCCAATCTGGGCAATTGGCACCGGTAAAGCGGCGACCGCGCAGCAAGCACAAGATATCCATGCAGCGATCCGCAAGCATATTGCGTCTTATAGCGAAGACGTGGCAAGCAAAGTCGTGATTCAATATGGTGGTTCTGTGAAAGCCGGCAACGCCGCTGAGCTGTTTGCAATGCCAGACATCGACGGCGCGCTCGTTGGCGGTGCCGCGCTTGACGCTGCTGGCTTTGCGGCGATTGCTAAAGCCGCGGCAGAAGCGAAAAAAGCGTAAATTACGCGCCGAAGACATGAAAGATCCACGCCCTCAGCCATCGCTGGGGGCGTTTTTTATTGCGCGCCATTAAAACCAAACTGCCGCCACGCTTCATACCCAATAATCGCCACGGCATTAGACAGGTTAAGGCTACGTGCCTCTGGCTGCATTGGAATGCGTAACCGCTGCGCGTCTGGTAATGCTTGGATCAACGCATCGGGTAAGCCGCGCGTTTCTGGCCCAAACAACAACACATCACCGTCCGCAAACGTCGCCGCAGTGTGAAACTGGGTGGCTTTGGTGGTACACGCAAAGATCCGCCGGCCGGCCATCGCTTTTGCAAACGCCGTGTAGTCCTGATGACGTGTCACACGCGCCAAATCATGATAATCCAATCCCGCGCGACGGACTTTTTTCTCGTCAAGATCAAAACCYAACGGTTCAATCAGATGTAAGTGSGCGCCGCAATTGGCACACAGGCGAATAATATTGCCCGTATTCGGTGCAATTTCAGGCTCATAGAGCGCAATATCAAACATGGCAGTAACCTGCAAAATCCAGCAAAGGCGGTATTGTCGCAACCGCTTGTGGATTGCGCAATATTAACCACATGGCCAGTATAAACACACCGCTAGCCCACCTTGTGGACGGTTGGATGCGTTAACCTGCCCACCGTGCTGTTGAATCGCTTGTGCGGTAATCGCCAGTCCCAATCCTGAGCCGCCACTGTGGCGATCGCGCGCGGCCGATACCCGGTAAAACGGGCGGAAAATGYCTTTTAACATGCTCTCTGGCACCCCAGGCCCATCATCAACAACCGAGAGGCAGAGCTGTCCCGCGTCTCGTTCCACCGTGATGTGAACGTGTTGGCCGGCATAGTGAATGGCATTGCGTAATACGTTATCTAAGGCACTACGCGCCAGGCGCACATTGACGGTCAGCATGGCATCTGGGATCCCCTTGCTGGTGACCTGCTTACCCTGTTGACCGGCTTCAAACTGGGCATCCTCTATCACTGTTTGCCACAAGGCATCAGCACTGATTCTTTCTCGCGCCAGGTGGCCTTGGGATTGTAAGCGTGACAAAGTGAGTAACTCGCTGATCAACGCCTCAAGTTGGCTCGCTTCGCGTTCAATTCTCGCTAACGCCTCGCTATCGCCCAGCTCACGCGCAGCGAGGGCCCGCGCCATTTGCAAACGCGTGAGCGGTGAGCGTAATTCATGAGAAATATCTGAGACCAGCTGTTGTTGTCCGGTCACCATCTGATTAAGCGAGGTCACCATTTGGTTAAAGCCCTGCCCCGCGTCGCGAAACTCCCTCGGGCCTTGCTCAAGATCAGAGTCTGTCACTAACTCCCCGTGGGCCACCCGTTGACTGGCCGCCTGAAAGCGCCTGGCCGGGCGCGTTAAGGTATACGCTAACCACAATAATAAAGGTGTGCTCACCAACATGGTGACACCTAATAGATGCTCCGGCTTTTCCAATATTTTCAGGACAAAGGGCAGTCTGGGCTGCCAGCGTCTGGCGTGATAAAAACGCCCCGACGCATCGGAGGTCTGGACCGGAAACGGCCCCGCGAACATGTGGCGATGATAGAGGCGTTGCAAAGGCTCGGCAGTGTCTGACGTTCGTGACATAAAGTGGCGTAACTCGCGAGGAAGCGCGTCGAGCGGTGCGCTGTCAGGCACCCAGTAGAGCTTGTACGGTGTGCGGCGGTGTCCGCGATATTGATGTTGCCGTGCCACCAGCACAGAGAGCGGTACCTCTCGGCGCTGCGCGATGGCCATCAATTTCTCAATCTGACTTTGTATGCGCGCTTTTTCGACGGATGAGATCGCATGTAAGCTACGCGGGTCACCACGCTGTGCCCACATCACTGCCGCGAGCACCACCAGCAAAGTGAGCCAAAAAATAATAAAAACCCGACCATAAAGGCTGCCAAGAAAGGGTAATCGCGCCCAACGTTCACCGATACGCTGCCGCAGCGCTATTAATCGACCCATAAGTAACCTTTCCCGCGCAATGTTTTGATCCTTGGCTTACCATCAAGGCGCTCGGGCAGCTTCTTGCGTAAGTTGGAGATATGCACATCGACCGCCCGATCAAACGGCATTAAGCGCTTGCCCAGTACCTGTTCGCTGAGCAAGGATTTACTCACCACTTCGCCAGGGTGATGAAGTAAACAGGCGAGCATTTCGGTTTCCATCCCCGTTAGCTCCACGGGCCTGTCTTGACATAGGGTTTCTAACCGGCGTGGGTAGACCCGCACGTCATGGTGGGCGAGGACAGGCTCCTCGTCCGATTGCGTCGGTTCAACGCCATCTCCCTGCGTCCGGCGTAAAATGGCACGCATTCGGGCAAGCAGTTCACGATCACTAAAGGGTTTAGCCAAATAGTCGTCCGCGCCTAATTCTAGTCCCATCACACGATCCACTTCCTCACCTCGCGCAGTGAGCATCAAAATCGCCACGTTGGAGGTCGCGCGTAGCTGGCGCAAGGTTTCCATCCCGTTGAGTACTGGCATCATCACATCCAGCAAAATGATATCGGGCGGGGACGCATTTGCCATCTCCACCCCCACTTGGCCGTTATCCGCGCAGCGCACCGCAAATCCCTCCAAAGACAGTAGTTCGCTCAGAAGGTCCGTTAACGCTGTGTCATCATCGATGATTAAAACCTGATACATGCTTTTACACTCACTCCCAAGGTGGCGTGTTTGTGACACCCAACAGGGTGTATTTCTATCATAGCGGCTCACACACATGCGTGACTTTACCCATCTTTACACCCAATAACGTCACTTTACATCCCAGTCCGTAGGCTAACAGGGTAAACATTCCAATTAGGAGAGAGATGATGAAACGCTTTACGATTGGCTTAGCACTTGCGGCAGTGACCCTTCCCACCTTGGCTGCCCCGCACTTTAGTGGTGGCATGGACCGCAGTCTGTGGCGTGATCTGGATTTGACCGCTGAGCAAAAGACGCAGCTTGAAGCATTGCGAGATGACTATCGCGCCCAGCGTCAACAAGCACGAAGCGACTTCCATACCAATATGCATACACTGCTTACCCAAGAGACGTTCGATGAAGCAGCGGTGCGCGACCTATTGTCGYCTCAGTCACAACCTAATCTTGAGCGACGCGTTAGTCATGCCCGCCATCAGCATGCGATGTTACAAGTGCTGACCGCTGAGCAACAGAGCGCCTTTTTTGATGCGATGACGGAAAAGCGGGCGCAACGCGGCCACGGTCACCGTGGTAAAGGGGAGAATCGTCAACCGGGTCAAAAAGGTGACTGTTGGCGCTAAACCTGCGCCGTGTCATACGTTTGCCGTCAATGGCATATATACTGAGGGCAGTGTTAATTAACCGACTGCCCTCTGTATGACAAAAAAGTATGCGTTTTGGGTTGAAGCCGCGGCGTGGGCAGCCACCTGTGTGGCGACCCTTCTCCTGTTAGCCAAACTCATCGCGTGGTGGCTCACCGGCTCGGTCAGTGTGCTGGCCTCGTTTGTTGACTCATTGCTCGATTTGCTCGCCTCGCTCACCAACTTGCTCGTGGTGCGCTATGCAGTACAACCGGCAGATAGCGAACACAGTTTTGGCCACGGTAAAGCCGAATCACTGGCCGCCTTGGCGCAATCCACCTTCATTATTGGCTCCGCCTCCTTCTTGCTGCTCAGTGGACTCGAACGTTTGTTCAAGCCTGTACCGATTGCCGCCCCTGAACTGGGGATTATGGTCAGTGTCGGTGCCACCGTGATCACCCTCGGCTTGGTGCTGTTTCAAAAGTGGGTGATCCGCAAAACCGCCAGCCCCGCCATCGCCGCCGATGCCCTTCATTATCAATCTGATTTATTAATGAACGTCGCGATTATTATTGCCCTTGGACTGAGTTGGTACGGCTGGACACACGCCGATGCCTGGTTTGCGATTGCCATCAGCCTGTTTATCTTATCGCAAGCGCTTAAAATGGCTTATGAGGCCATCCAATCACTACTCGATAGGCAATTACCGCTTGAAGAGCAAGAAAAAATTGCCGTGCTCTCCAGCTCAGTGGTTGGGGTGCACGGCATTCATCAATTACGCACACGTCAGGCGGGGATGACAAAGTTTATCCAATTACACATAGAGCTGGATGACGAGCTACCCTTAGTGGATGCACATACTATCGCCGATGAAGTGGAAGATAGGTTGCTCGTCGCCTTTCCCGGGGCAGATGTGATCATCCATCAAGATCCCAAATCCGTGGTGCCAAAAGAGGCAAAGGCGTGAGAGGTAACCTGAACAAAAGCTCATCGGGCTGACATGT
Source organism: Salinivibrio sp. IB282 (assembly GCF_001995685.1). NCBI lineage: Bacteria > Pseudomonadati > Pseudomonadota > Gammaproteobacteria > Vibrionales > Vibrionaceae > Salinivibrio > Salinivibrio sp. IB282. The sequence goes on from NZ_MUET01000017.1 coordinate 48,996, forward strand.
ATCAACTTTTTTTCTATAGCAATTGTAATACTATTACAGAAGTAGGAAAATTACAGTTTAAGCGATCGTCATTGCGGGTTCACTGGGGCAAGCAGGTTGCCATTACCGCAATCGGCACGAATTAAGTGACGAACAGTTAGAGGGTAACCCATGGTTAGAAAAATTGGTGTTTTGACCAGTGGCGGTGATGCGCCAGGTATGAACGCAGCGATTCGCGGTGTGGTTCGCAGCGCGCTCAGCGAAGGCTTAGAAGTATGTGGTATTTATGATGGCTTTCTCGGCCTGCATCAAAACCGTATTGAACGCCTCAACCGCACCAGTGTTTCCGACGTGATTAACCGCGGCGGGACATTTTTAGGTTCGGCACGTTTTCCTGAGTTTGCCGACGAAAAAGTCCGTGAGCAAGCGATTCAGAACCTGAAGATGCACGGTATCGACGCCTTGGTCGTCATTGGTGGTGATGGCTCATTCATGGGGGCAAAGAAACTGACCGAAATGGGTTACCCCTGTATTGGCCTGCCGGGCACCATTGATAATGATGTTGCGGGGACGGACTACACCATCGGCTATATGACGGCGATGAACACGGTGATTGACGCCATTGACCGCCTGCGCGACACCTCATCTTCTCACCAGCGTATCTCTATTGTTGAGGTGATGGGACGCCATTGTGGTGACTTAACCTTGATGGCTTCGATTGCCGGTGGCTGTGAATACATCATCACCCCAGAGATCGGCTTGGATAAAGACAAGCTTCTCGCCAAAGTGAAAGAAGGCATCTACAAAGGTAAGAAACACGCGATTATCGCGATCACTGAGCTGATGACCGACGCGAATGAACTCGCGAAGTTCATCGAGACAGAAACTGGCCGCGAAACACGCGCGACCATTCTTGGTCATATTCAACGTGGTGGCCAGCCCGGCGCCTTTGACCGCATTCTTGCCTCGCGCATGGGCGCTTACGCCGTTGACCTTCTGCAACAAGGTGAAGGGGGACGCTGTGTCGGTATTCAGAATGACAAAATGGTGCACCATGACATCGTTGATGCGATTGAAAACATGAAGCGCCCATTCCGCGATGACTTATACGAAGTCGCTGAAAAGCTGTTCTAACTCGCGGCGAAGCTTTCATCTATTGCCAAAACGGAGCCGAGGGCTCCGTTTTTCGTTCTGACCCCACACTTGAGTCGGCGCATTATCCCGTCACTCTAGAAAACAATACTCGCGCTTGTGCAATCCGCACTTATGCAAGCCGCGATTATGCAATCCGCGATTATGCAATCCGCGCTTATGCAATCCGCGCTTATGCAAGCCGCATCATATCCCGTCTCCCGAGATAAATGTCTTGTGCGAGCCATTAAATTCTTGATCCATATCCAGCGATGGCATGTGCGAGCTGGGTCGACCTACGATCTTTGCCGGTACGCCAGCCACCGTGGTATGAGGCGGTACGKGKTTAAGCACCACAGAGCAAGAGCCAATTTTCGCGCCTTCACCGATATCAATATTACCCAGTATTTTCGCCCCTGCACCAATCATCACCCCAGTGCGGATCTTCGGATGGCGGTCGCCGCCCTCTTTGCCGGTGCCGCCCAAGGTGACATCTTGGAGAATAGACACATTGTCTTCAATGACCGCGGTTTCACCAATAACAATACCCGTGGCGTGGTCAAACATAATGCCACGACCAATACAGGCCGCTGGATGAACGTCCACTTGGCTGGTCACCGAAATTTGGTTTTGTAAGTAAGTGGCTAACTCTTTGCGTCCTTGACGCCATAGCCAGTTGGCAACCCGAAAGCCTTGCAACGCATGAAAGCCTTTCAAGTATAAAAGTGGCGTTGAATACAATTCGACAGCCGGATCGCGCTCAACGGTGGCACAAATATCACACGCCGCGGATTCCGCGACACAAGCATCATTGGCATAGACTTCTTCTATCACCTCTCGCACCGCCATTGAAGGCATCGAGGGCGTGGAAAGCTTGTTGGCGAGAATATAGCTCAGTGCGCTGGCTAAATTGTCGTGCTTAATAATGGTGGCGTGGTAAAAACTCGCCAACATCGGCTCACGCTCTGAATGCTCACGCGCTTCTTTTTTCACTGCTTGCCAGACACGATCTTGTTGGCATTGTTTTTTGGCCTGATTCACTGCCTTCATCCTTATCCCAAATGATCTACCACTCAGGCGACAACACCGCCCCACGCCAGTGTATAAAAAAAACGCGCGGTTCTCACCCCGCGCGTTATTCTCTTTGTCTTTGCTGTTATTCGGACTTTTTGTCTCGTGCCAGCAAATCGCGCGCAGCATGGTGGGCCAGTTTGCCTTGATACAGCACTTGATAAATCTGCTCAACAATCGGCATCTCAACCCCCGCACGCTGGGCCAGTGCCCATACTTCTTTGGTGTTGCGATACCCTTCGACTACTTGGCCGATGTTGTCTTGGGCACCTTGCACATCTTCACCTTGGCCTAATGCCAGGCCAAAGCGACGGTTACGTGATTGGTTATCGGTGCAGGTCAGCACCAAATCCCCTAATCCCGCCATCCCCATAAAGGTATCTCGAGAGGCGCCCAGTGCTTCACCCAGCCGGGTCATTTCGGCAAGCCCGCGGGTAATCAATGCCGTCCGTGCGTTGGCGCCAAAGCCAATGCCATCGGAAATCCCTGCCCCAATCGCAATCACATTTTTCACCGCGCCGCCAAGCTGCATACCGATAAAATCATGATTGCCATACACACGGAAGCTGTGTTGGCAATGAATGGTTTCTTGTAAATCACTCACGAACTCTGTATCGGGCGAGGCCACCGAAATCGCGGTCGGCATGCCCGCGGCAAGTTCTTTGGCAAACGTAGGGCCAGATAACACCGCGAGCGGAATATCGTCACCCAATTGTTCCCGCGCCACCTCTTGCAATAAGCGCCCGGTTTCCGGTTCTAGGCCTTTGGTCGCCCAACATATGCGAGAGTCGGCCCGTAAGTGAGGGCGCACCTGGCTCAGTACATCAGCAAACACATGGCTGGGAACGACCACAAGCAAATCGCGACTGGCATTAACCGCAACAGAAAGATCCGCACAGAGCACTAATGAGTCTGGAAACGCCACATCGGGAAGAAACGCTTGGTTGGCGCGATCAATTTCTAGCTGCGCGACATGACTCGGATCGTGCCCCCATAACACCACGTTAGCGCCGTTTCTGGCCAACGAGATCGCCAGCGCTGTCCCGTAAGAGCCAGCGCCCAGAACCGTAATCGCTGCGTCTTGAGTGGGAGCAAGATCTGTCATCATCACACCTTACGCTTGCGCGTCTTCTTCGCTAGATGCTTCGCCTGCCTGCTGCTGCAGGTAGTTCATGAACAAGGCATCAAAGTTAACCGGTGCCAGGTTTAGCTGCGGGAAGGTCCCTTTCACAACGAGGCTAGAAATGGTTTCACGCGCATAAGGGAAAAGAATGTTAGGACAGAACGCGCCCAGGCAATGTGCCAATTGAGGCGATTCCATGCCTGACACAGAGAAAATACCACCCTGCTGCACTTCACAAAGGAAGGCATTACTTTCTTGGTTTTTCACCGTCACGGTCAAACGCAAGATCACTTCATAGATGCCTTCACCCAACTCGCGGCTTTGCGTATCCAAATCGAGGTTAACGTCTGGCGCCCAATCTTGCTGGAACACTTCTGGAGAGTTTGGCGCTTCAAAAGACACGTCCTTGAGAAAAACGCGTTGAATGGCAAAATTTTGCTCGGCTTGTTGGTTGTTTTCGGCTTCAGCCATGATGGTTCGTCCTTATTTAAAAAATTGCAAATGCGCCTGGCACATTAAAAAATGCGAGCCACCGCGTCATGCGGTCGCTCGAGAATTGAGTGAAGGATCACTTTTTCTTTTTGCTTTTGCCCTTGCCGCTTTTGGCGCGAACAAGTGGCATTTTGGCATCGTTCCAAGAGGTCAAACCGTCTTTGAGAATATACACGGATTCGAAGCCCGCTTTCGCCAGTTGATTGGCACTGTCAGTCGCCGTTTGACCAGTTTTACATACCACGATAATGGGGTCATTTTTGTGTTTTTCAAGTTCACCAAACGACTGTGATTTGATTTCGCTCGGTAACACATTAAGCGCACCCGTGATGTGACCAGCGCGAAATTCATCGTGGCTACGAATGTCGACAAACACCCCATTCTCTCGGTTGTTAAGGATCGCCGCGTCATTAGGACCGACCACTTTGTAGGCAGCCGTTTTTTGTTTAATCAGCGACATCAGTAAAGCGGCCGCCAAACCCACCCAGACAAGGGTGAGAATCATGTTGTTGGAGACAAAATCAATATATTCCTGCATAACCTTTGCTCTATACTGCTTGCTTGTCTCGCCAAAGGCGAGAGTCCATCAAGGGTGAAAATGGTGTCGAGTATAACCTGCTCGCCATGGTTTTACAGCCTGCCGAGACGAAATCGCGCGTTTGCTCACTCATACGCACGTCCACGCGTTTTCACCTTCCGCTCAATAACTTGAAAAGAAAGAAGGTTTCATCAATCGCAGAAATTGAGCCAAGCCATTCGCGCACAGCGGCGATCTTCGCCATAATGAGGGGAGTCAAGGGTCGAAGGCAAGTGAACCAAGGCTTGCTGGTTAACTTGTCAGCTGGGATAATTGATCTTAGCCTACATATCAGCCCGTAAAATGTTGTAAAATTACGCACACACTGAGTCCTGAAGCTAGCCATGAATCTGGCTCCATGCCTCAGTGGTTGCTCCATGACATCCAATGTCATTGGCATCCAATGTCAGTCTTTTGCTTGAATTAAGAGGACGTAACATGTCTGCGAAAAAACCACTTGCACTGGTGATTCTCGATGGCTGGGGCTATCGCGACCCTCAAAGTGATAACGCGATTACCAACGCCAACACGCCTGTGATCGATAGCCTCATGGCCGATAACAGCACACTGATTTCAGCGTCCGGTTTCGATGTGGGTCTGCCTGATGGACAAATGGGTAACTCAGAAGTTGGCCATGTCAACATCGGCGCTGGCCGCGTGGTTTACCAAGACTTGACCCGTATTGCCAAATCCATTGCGGACGGTGAGTTTAATCAAACGCCCGCACTGACCGCCGCTGTTGATAAAGCCGTCGATAAGGGCAAAGCCGTGCACATCATGGGCCTGATGTCGCCAGGCGGTGTGCACAGCCATGAAGATCATATTGCCGCCATGGTTGAACTGGCCGCAGAGCGTGGCGCCGATCAGATTTATCTACACTGCTTCCTGGATGGCCGTGATACGCCGCCACGCAGTGCAAAAGCATCGCTAGAGCGCTTCGATGCCCTGTTTGAAAAGCTGGGTAAAGGCCGTACCGCATCACTGGTTGGTCGCTACTACGCCATGGACCGTGACAACAACTGGGACCGTGTCGAGCGCGCCTATGACTTGCTCACCCAAGCGCAAGGTGAATTCACTGCGACCAGCGCCGTAGAAGGCTTGGAAGCGGCTTACGCACGTGAAGAAAATGATGAGTTCGTCGCCCCGACGGAAATTTACCGTGACGGTGACAACAAAGCGACCATCAACGATGGCGATGCGGTCGTTTTCATGAACTTCCGAGCCGACCGTGCCCGTCAAATGACGCGTGCCTTTATGCCGGATTTCGATGGCTTTACGCGTAAAAAATACGCCGAGCTGTCTGACTTTGTGATGCTGACAGAATATGCAGCCGACATCGATACCACGGTGGCCTTCCCACCTGAAAGCCTCTCCAACACCCTTGGCGAGTGGCTATCAAAAAATGGTAAAACTCAGCTGCGTATCTCTGAAACCGAGAAGTACGCACACGTGACTTTCTTCTTCAACGGCGGTATCGAGACCGTGTTTGAAGGCGAAGAGCGTGCCTTGGTCGCCTCACCGAAAGTCGCTACCTACGATCTGCAACCAGAAATGAGTTCAGAAGAGCTGACCGACAAGCTCGTTGATGCGATTAAGTCTGGTAAGTTCGATATGATCATCTGTAACTATCCAAACGGTGACATGGTGGGCCACACTGGGGTGTATGACGCGGCAGTTCAAGCTTGTGAAGCTGTCGATCATTGCATCGGCCGTGTCTTGGAAGCCATCAAAGAAGTCGATGGTCAGATGCTGATCACCGCCGACCACGGTAACGCTGAGATGATGGTCAACGAAGAGACCGGTGGTGCGTATACCGCACACACCAACTTGCCAGTGCCACTGATGTATGTGGGTAGCAAACCAGTGACCTTGAAAGAGGGCGGTAAGCTGTCTGATCTGGCACCGACCATGCTGGCATTGACCGGTATGGAGATTCCTGAAGAGATGACTGGCAAGCCACTGTTCGATCTGAAATAATCCCCCTATGCGGGAAAAACGAACACGCTTACGCCAAACCCTCCGCGCCAGTGCATTATGCACTGGCGTTTTTCTCTGCCTGTTGATTGGCTCAGCCAATGCCAACTCTGAGCTAGAGGGAGTGAGCGATGAAATTGCACGCCAGCAATCGCAATTGGCGGCGCATAATAAAAAGCTCAATGCGTTACAAAGCGATCTAAAAGCACAGTCGACACGCATTGATACCCTGTCTAAAAAAACACGACAAGCCCAGCAAACCCTGCAGCAGACTGATACTCAAATCACGCGCCTCAGCAAAAAACAAGCGCGACTCAAACAAGAGATGATTGCCCAGCAGGCACAGTTGGCCGAATTGATCGATGCTCAATATCGCCAAGGCGAGCATGATCAGCTTAAACGTCTGCTTAGCCAAGAGTCACCCGCGAAACTTGACCGCCTCACAAAGTACGCTGAGGTACTTGCAAGCACCATGCGGGAGGCGATCGAGTCACTAGCTGCGACTCGCACCGATTACCAACTCACGGCCCATCAGCTCAAACAGCAACGTGATAAGCAGGCGAGCTTGGTCGCAGAGTTAACCGAGAAAAAACAAGCGTTGGAACGGGAGCAAGCCTCGCAAAGCCAAACCGCGAAAAAAATCCGGGCCAAAATTGCCAGCGACAATGCTTATTTAGCTGAACTCAAGGCCAATAAGCAACGGCTGCAAGAGCAGATCGCCGCGGCCGCGCGGCGTGCGCAAGTAAAAATGGCGGGCATTGGCAAGGCCAAAGGCAAACTTCACTGGCCCACCCAAGGGAAGCTGCTCCATCGTTTTGGCGAGCGCCAATCCGGTGAGGTGTCATGGAATGGTATCGTGATTGGTGCCAAGCGCGGTACCGAGGTCAAAGCCGCCCATGCCGGTAAAGTGGTGCTGTCGAGTTGGTTGCGTGGCTATGGCCTGTTGATTGCCGTCGATCACGGTAAAGGGGACATGACCTTGTATGGCTACAACCAAGCCTTGCTCAAAGATGTGGGCGATACGGTGACCGCCGGGGAAGCTATCGCCTTGGTGGGCGACAGCGGTGGCCAATCCACCCCTTCTCTGTATTTCGAAATTCGCCGCAAAGGCAACACCACCAACCCCATCCCTTGGCTGGATTAAACACGCCCACCGGGTAGGCGGGCGTTTTCACTCGTGCCTAGCGCGCATCAACACGGCTAAACATGGTTCCGGCTGCCGGGCATTAGTCTTGCCAATCGAGGATCACCTTGCCTGATTGGCCTGAGCACATCACATCAAAGCCTTGTTGAAAGTCATCCACGCTGTAGTGATGGGTGATGATCGGGGTTAAATCCAACCCTGATTGGATGAGCGACGCCATCTTGTACCAGGTTTCGAACATCTCACGGCCATAGATGCCTTTGATCACCAAGCCTTTAAAAATCACCTGGTTCCAATCAATCCCCATATCACTGGGTGGGATCCCAAGAAGCGCAATATTGCCACCATGGTTCATGGCTGCCAGCATGCTATTAAACGCTGCGGGCACGCCGGACATTTCGAGGCCAACATCAAAGCCTTCACTCATCCCCAGCTCTTCCATCACCGATTCCAGCGAGGTATTGGCGACGTTGACCGCGCGGGTCACGCCCATTTTGCGGGCAAGCTCGAGGCGATATTCGTTCACATCGGTGATCACCACATGACGCGCCCCTACATGGCGCGCCACCGCAGCGGCCATGATGCCAATCGGGCCCGCGCCAGTGATTAATACGTCTTCACCGACCAAATCAAACGAGAGCGCGGTATGGACGGCGTTGCCAAATGGGTCAAAAATCGAGGCTAAGTCATCCGAAATCTCATCGGGGATTTTGAACGCATTATACGCAGGGATCACCAAGTACTCGGCAAACGCGCCTTCACGGTTGACGCCCACACCAACCGTGTTGCGGCACAGGTGAGTACGACCGCCACGACAGTTACGGCAATGCCCACAGGTGATATGGCCCTCACCCGATACGCGATCCCCCAATGAGAAACCGCGTACCTCCTGGCCAATGCCGACCACTTCACCGACATATTCATGGCCGACCACCATAGGAACAGGGATGGTGTTTTGTGACCACTCGTCCCACTTATAAATATGCACATCGGTGCCACAGATGGCCGTTTTACGAATTTTGATCAGCAGATCGTTATGCCCCAGCTCAGGAAGCTCGGCCTCCGTCATCCAAATGCCGGGCTCCGCCTTGAGTTTGGCCAAGGCTTTCATGGTTGTTTGTGTCATGACATTACCCAATCAATTTCATCTCTTTGCCCACTTTGATGAAGGCATCAATGGCACGGTCCAGTTGCTCACGTGTATGCGCGGCTGACATCTGGGTGCGAATACGTGCTTGCCCTTTGGGCACCACTGGGTAGGAGAAGCCCACCACATAGACGCCCTCTTCCATCATCCGCTCGGCAAAATCACTGGCCACTTTGGCATCACCGAGCATCACGGGAATAATGGCATGAGCAGCGCCCGCCAAGGTAAAGCCAGCTTCCGTCATGCGTGCACGGAAGTGTTGGCTGTTATCCCAAAGCTGCTCACGCAAGTGATCACTTTCGGCCAGCATATCCAGTACGCGAATAGAGGCAGATACAATCGCGGGGGCCAGCGAGTTGGAGAAAAGGTAAGGGCGCGAACGTTGACGCAACCAATCAATCACCTCTTTTTTGCCTGAGGTGTAGCCTCCTGAAGCACCGCCCATGGCTTTGCCCAAGGTACCGGTGATGATGTCGACACGATCCATCACTTGATGGTATTCGTGGGTGCCTCGACCGTTCTGACCCATAAAGCCGACCGCATGGGAGTCATCCACCATCACCAACGCGCCATATTGCTCCGCCAGATCGCACACAGCCGGCAAGTTCGCCACCACGCCGTCCATCGAGAAGACACCATCCGTGACAATCAAGATATTGGCCACACCCGCCGCTTTCGCCGCTTTTAACTGGGCTTCCAACTCATCCATATCATTATTGGCATAACGGAAACGCTTGGCTTTACACAAGCGCACGCCATCAATAATTGACGCATGGTTAAGCGCATCAGAAATAATGGCATCGTCTGGGCCGAGAATGGTCTCGAACAATCCCGCATTGGCATCAAAGCATGAGGAATACAGGATGGTATCTTCCATCCCGAGAAAGTCAGATAACTTGGCTTCCAGCGTTTTGTGAGCATCTTGCGTGCCACAAATAAACCGCACCGACGCCATACCAAAGCCATGCTCATCCATCCCTGCTTTGGCAGCGTCTACCAACTCAGGATGGTTGGCGAGGCCCAAATAGTTATTGGCGCAAAAGTTCAGTACCTGCTGTTCATGATTGACGGCGACACTGGCCGCTTGTGGTGAGGTAATAAGGCGTTCACTTTTGTACAAGCCATCAGCTTTAACTTGCTCAAGCTGATGACGGATTTGCTGGTAGAAGGCAGCCGTCATCGCAATCTCCATGCTGGTGATGATTACTTTTGGAAGGCCGCCGCACACATTGTGTACGACGAATGAATGCTTGCTATCATGGCACGTTCGCGTGTTTTGTGCCAACAAGGGGCGCGAGACAGTGATTCATATCGTGTAATCACTGGCAAGCTGGACGAATATCGCGCAATGCGATCACCGCCTAGAGAGATAGCTCAGTTCAATGTATCCAGTGAGCGTGAGTCTTGGCGAACTAACTGCTGCTCGTAGTGGTCTATTAACGCAGTGATGGCCATTTGTCCCTGTGCCGATGTCAGCGGGTGAAGCAATGCCAACATCTGCAAAATACCTTTGTAGATCACCCCTGCATGAATTTGCGTTTGGGGAGCTTGTGCACTTTGATAAAAAATCCAGCTCGACGCCACTTGCTTAAGCGTTTCTCCCACCGCAGACAAAGCGCTGTCGTTGAGGCTCAGCCAACCGGCTTGCCGATAGTGGTGCAAGATGGTCATCAAGTTGGTTTGCAGCTGTTGCTGCGCTCCCAGGTATTTTTGCTGCAGTGCATCGTCTCGGCGCAAAATGTCCGGCAAATTGGCGTAAAAAAATCGATAACGCCACATCAAGCTAAAGGTCGCGTCGAGATAGTGCTGCAATAAAGCTTGGGTATCGTCACGAGGCTGACTAGGATCAAAGGCAAAGGCAAGATCTTGCGCGTATTGGTCGAATATACTGTGTATAATCGCTTCTTTATTACGGAAGTGATAGTAAAGGTTGCCCGGGCTTATCCCGAGATCTGCCGCGATATGGTTGGTGGTGATATTCGGCTCACCATGTTGATTGAATAAAGCCAGTGCAGCATGGATAATTCGGTCTCGGGTTTTCATGTATGGTTCAGTCCTCTGYCCGGTTGATGCGCAACCATACTATCACAGTCAACAGTAATGGCGACGGGGTCTGTCGTCAGATAAAGATGAATTAGGTAACGATATGATTTTTGTGACTGGTGGTGCTGGCATGATTGGCAGCAACTTAGTAAAAGCACTGAACGAGCAAGGCTACCGTGACATCGTGGTCGTCGATAACCTCAAAGACGGCACCAAATTCGTTAACCTGGTTGACCTCGACATTGCAGATTATATGGATAAGGAAGATTTCCTTACCCAAATCATGGCCGGTGAAAATTTCGGCCCGATCGAAGCCATTTTCCACCAAGGTGCCTGCTCGGCCACCACAGAGTGGGATGGCAAATACATGATGCTCAACAACTACGAGTACTCCAAAGAGCTGTTGCATTATTGTATTGATCGCGATATCCCCTTTCTTTATGCCTCGTCAGCGGCTACTTATGGCGGACGTGACAGTGACTTTATTGAAGCGCCAGAGTATGAAGGCGCGCTGAATGTGTACGGGTATTCCAAACAGCAATTCGACAACTATGTCCGTCGCGTGCAAGAAGATGCTAAGGCCCATGGCGAGGCACTGCCACCGATTACGGGCTTCCGCTACTTTAATGTGTATGGTCCGCGCGAGCAGCACAAAGGCAGCATGGCGTCAGTGGCTTATCACCTCAATCAACAAATTCTAAAAGGTGAAAACCCTAAACTTTTTGAGGGTAGTGATACGTTCAAGCGTGACTTTGTCTATGTCGGTGATGTCTGCGCAATGAACATTTGGTTCTGGCAACAACAGATCAGCGGTATTTACAACTGCGGTACCGGTCGTGCCGAGCCCTTTAGCGCCGTTGCCAACGCGGTGATTGACTTCCACGGTCAAGGAGAGATAGAGGAAATCCCCTTTCCCGACCACCTAAAAGGTCGCTACCAAGCCTACACACAAGCCGATCTGACCAAGGTACGTGAAGCGGGATACACGGCATCCTTTAAGACAGTGGCAGAAGGTGTCGCCGCTTACCTAGCCGAAATCAATCGCTAATATAATGATGTTTACGCCAAGCCGTGACGCTTGGCGTATGAGAAAATCGAATAATGACAAAACAGCGACCCGATTACGATCCAAATGCCTATAACCCCGAATTTTCGCGTGCCTTCCTCGCACCGAAATATTGGGGCACCTGGCTGATGTTATTGGCTGCCTTGCCAATCTGTTTGTTGGTGCCTGCGCGAGCAAAGTATCGCTTTGCCCAATGGGTGGCACGCAAACTGGTGAAAAAGAAAAAAGGCACGATTTTGAATGCATGGCTCAACCTTGAAGCCTGCTTTCCCGAGAAATCCGCGCAAGCGCGTGAGACCGTATTAATCGACACCTTGACCACCGCCGGGGCTTTTTTGCTGAGCTTTCCGCTGATCACCTTGCGCAGTCGCCAGTGGTTTCAGGACCACTGTGATGTGATTGGCATGGAACATATTACTCGGCACACTGATAACGACGAAGCGGTGATCCTCTTTGTGCCGCATACTTGGGCCATTGATGCCGCCGCGATTTTATTTGCCTCTCAAGGGCTCCCCGTGGCGGCATTCTCAAAACGGCAAAAAAATCAGCTGCTGGACTGGCTCATGCACCGTCAACGCGTGCAATATGGCGGCAATTGTTATGAGCGCGAAGCAGGGATTAAGCCCTTTATCCGCGCAGTTAAACGCGGCTTTTTGGGCTACTACTTGCCCGACGAAGATATGCGCGATGAGAGCAGCGAGTTTGTGCCGTTTTTTGCTACCACCAAAGCGACCTTGCCCAGCCTCGGGAAATTAAGCAAAGTCACCCGCTCGCATATCGTGCCTGTGCTATCTGGCTTTGATGCCAAAACCGGCCGGTTTGTCATTACCATCCATCCAGCATTTAGCGAGTTTCCAACCGGTGATAGCAAAACGGACGCCCACATGATGAACCAACACATCGAAACCATGCTCGAGGGTCAATACGACCAATACATGTGGATCCTAAAACTGCTCCGCACACGCGAAGACGGCCGTAATATCTACCAAGAGGCAAAAAGGAAACGGGCATCATGACACGAGTACTCGTCATTGGCCCGTCTTGGGTCGGCGATATGGTGATGTCGCAATCACTGTATAAAGCCATCAAACAACAACACCCTGACGCCACCATTGACGTGATGGCGCCTGGATGGTGCGCCCCTATTTTGGCGCGTATGCCAGAAGTTAATCGCAGTATCGACATGCCACTGGGTCATGGAGAATTTGCACTCGGTAAGCGCTACCAATTAGGTAAACGCTTAGCAAAACATGGCTATGACCATGCCTATGTATTGCCTAATTCCGCCAAATCGGCGCTGATCCCTTGGTTTGCTGGGATCCCAACACGTACCGGTTGGAAAGGTGAAATGCGTTATGGTTTGCTCAACGACCTGCGTCCCAATAAAAAAGCGTTTCAATATATGGTTGAGCGCTATGTTGCCCTGGCACACCCACGCGCCACGATGCAAAGTTCGGTCTCACTCGGTGGCCTTGAAGGCCTACCAAAACCTGAATTAACCATTGATCCTGACGCACAAGCGGCTGTGATCACTAAGCTGGGCTTAAACCAAGATAGACCCATAGTGGGTCTTTGCCCGGGTGCCGAGTTCGGCCCAGCCAAAAAGTGGCCTGAGCAACACTATGCCGAGGTCGCTCGCCAGATGCATGCTAAGGGGTTTCAAGTTTGGCTGTTTGGCTCAGCCAAAGATATCGACACCTGTGAAAAAATTGCCGCCCTTGCCAACAACGCACCGAATATTCATGTGTTAGCGGGTAAAACCAATTTAATTGAGGCTGTTGATCTATTAGGCGCTTGCCAAACCGTCGTCAGTAATGACTCCGGCTTGATGCACATCGCCGCGGCGGTCAACTGCCAGGTCATTGCCATTTATGGCTCAACGTCCCCCGATTACACGCCGCCTTTAACCAGTAAGGTCGACATTGTGCATACAGATATTGAATGTCGCCCTTGCTTTCAACGCGAATGTCCACTTGGGCATTTGAAGTGTTTAAAGGAWTTGGACCCTAGCCGCGTTATTTCTTTAATAAAAATGGATAAAGCGTCATGAGTGAAGGGAATACAACCGTTGCCGTTGCACTTATCGTTAAAAACGAGGCACATAACATTGATCTATGTTTGCAGTCTGTATGCAATTGGGTGGATGAAATCGTTGTACTGGACGCGGGAAGTTCAGATAACACAACTGAAATAGCTAAACAGTATACGGATAAAGTCTACGTAGCTTCAGACTGGCGTGGGTTTGGAAAACAACGCCAGCGCGCTCAATCACCGCAACATGTGATCTGGTCCATGTCCACGAAGGCCGAGCGATTTATTGGGCATTGCTCCAGCGCTTATTACACAATGTGCCTTATATCGTGACACGCCGCATTAATAATCCTTTAAAGAAAAAGTGGTTATCTCAACTTGCATACGCGAAGCGAGTGCCCTGGTCGGTTTGAGTTCGGAGATCATCCATCAACTAGAAAAACGTTACCCTGATGCCAAGTTAGTCAAAATTCCTAGCTCTCCTGTCACCTACCCTGTATCGCAAGATAAGGTTGAGAAAATCAAAGCGCAATTTCATGGGAAGTTCTTAGTGATTCATGCCGCCAATATGTATGCGCATAAAGGCTTTGATGTCACGATAGAAGCGGCACGGTTACTTGGTAACACATCGCCCAACATCCAGTTTTGTTTGCTTGGTGATGGTAAAGAGCGTGAAGCGTTAGCGCTTCAAGCGAAAGGACTCAGCAACGTTCACTTTGCTGGTAAACAAACGAATATGGGCGATTGGTTCGCAGCGGCCGATTTACTCGTCCACCCTTCCTATTCAGAAGGCTTAGGCTCGGTCATTTTAGAAGCAATGGCAGCCGGGCTCCCTGTTGTTGCAACGCGTGCTGGCGGGATCCCTGATATCATCACACATAGTGTATCTGGACGGCTTATCGAAGTGGGAGACGCTGATCAACTAGCGAGCTCTATCAAAGATATAGCCAATGATACGACTCTTAGAAACCGCCTTATTGTCGGTAGTCTCGAACAAGCTAAAGCCTGTGATATCAATCAAACCGTCCTAACCTATCAATCTCTATACCAAACGATAAAAG
>NZ_MUET01000018.1:0-90040 GCF_001995685.1 Salinivibrio sp. IB282
GTTGTTCCCCAGTGATATCGGCAATGCTGATGCTACCAGCTTGGGTATTCACCGTATGCTCTGATGAGCCAGTGCTCTCTACCGTATTGCCCGCGTCATCCGACGAGCTCACGACCACCTCGAACTCGGTGTCCGCCGCCAGGTCGCTGCCGGCCACGTCCACGCTCCACTCGCCGTTTTCATCCACGGTGGTGGTGTAGTCTTCGCCGTTGATGGTCATCGCAACGGTATCGCCTTCGGCGATGTCGCCGCCGCTCGCGCTGCCGGTGACCGTGATGGTCTCGCCCGCTTCTTGCGCGTTGATCTCGTCATCGCTGGTGATGTTGTTCACGCTGACCGTGCCGGCCTCGGCGCTAGTATCAACCTCAGCTTGATCACTCCCCGGCGCGGAGGTGTTGCCGGAGGTGTCGGTAATGGTGGCGTCTACGGTGAGGGTTTCTCCGTCTGCGGGAGTATCAGGGAGGGTCAGGACGACAGAGCCGTCGGTAATATTGTCGTCTGTCAGGATGAAGGTTTGTCCATTCACGGTTAACACATCACCTGGATTAGCGTTGGTACCCGTTAAATCGATAGAGACACGAATACCGTCGCCAATTTCTTGGCTGCTAATCACACCGTCATTGTTTGCGTCATTGAGGATGGTCACACCTGGCGCGTTGGGTGCCGTTGCATCAACGAAGCGTCCAAAGCCGTCTTCTTGGTTAGTGCCAATCGCGCCTGCGTTGTTAGCAATCGAGTCAGAATCAAATCCAGAGCTTGAGATGGTCTCGCTTCCATCACGCGCAATGTTGACATAGCTCCACGAGCCACTTCCGGTCGCATCTTGCCCCGCAGCCGACGCCTGATCTTCTTGAATGGTGATCTCGCCTTCACCGTCAAGGATTTGTTGCTGAATCTCGGCTTCACCGTCAAGGATTTGTTGCTGAGTCTCGGCTATTTCATCTTGAACATCTTGCGGCAATCCATCGAGCACGGCGCCGGGCTGCTCTCCCTGAGCCTCAACGGCGAGTAACGTTCCGTCGCTGAGTACAATAACAGCCTCACTGTTATCTGGCAGAACCAGCTCGGTTCCAGACGGAAAGGACGTGCCTTCGGTCACTGTCATTGGCGTGCCATTGACAAGCAGTACACCATCTCCCTGGATACTTTCGACGTTTACATTGCGAGAGAGCGAGATTGATTTCATAACCGGGACTCTTTATCCATAAAAAATGTGAGGYGCATTCAAAGTCTATCACTTGCGTTATCTAAGGAATTAGACGTCTTCGAAAGCATTTTTACTCCGAAATGTGCACTTTGTACGGCTCAACATTGAGACAATACGTAATTATAGATCGGTGTTTGAAACGGCGCCAAACTACACCCATAGACCATGCACTTGAAGTATGCGCTTAAATGTCACTATTAACGGGATTGAGTGTTTTATCTCTTAGTCACATCGCTGCATGACGGTTGAACTGGCTTTTTCGATGAAGTCTTGGATGTAATCATCTCTTTGTCCCTCACGTACACCCAAATGGATCGACTTATGAATACCTTGTTGGCCTATACGAAGGATATGAAGGTTTAGTCGTTGTTGGTACTCTTTTGCCAGCCATTTGGGGAGTGCCGCGATCCCGCGCTCAGCGGCAACCATTTGCAGCATGATATCGGTTGTTTCTATGGTTTTGTGTTTGCGCGGTGCACAGTGCGCCGGCGCCAAAAACTGGGTAAAGACATCTAAACGCGATTGATCAACAGGGTAGGTAATCAGCACTTCCTGTGTTACTTGCTCAGGATCAACATGGTCAAACGCCGCGAGTGCACTTCGTCCGCTCACCACCAGCACCTGTTCGTAATCAAACACGGATACGTATTCTATGGTTTTGTGTTTGCGCGGTTGCACAGTGCGCCGGCGCCAAAAACTGGGTAAAGACATCTAAACGCGATTGATCAACAGGGTAGGTAATCAGCACTTCCTGTGTTACTTGCTCAGGATCAACATGGTCAAACGCCGCGAGTGCACTTCGTCCGCTCACCACCAGCACCTGTTCGTAATCAAACACGGATACGTATTCGATGCCTGGTTTAAGTAAGGGATCGGGCGTGACGAGCACATCAATCTCATGGCCAAACAATGCGCCCAAACCACCGAATTGGAACTTTTGTTTGACGTCAACATCCACATCCGGCCATTGATGTAAGAAAGGCTCAACCACCTTAAGCAACCACTGATAACAAGGGTGACACTCCATACCAATGCGCAGTGTGCCACGCTGGCCTTGTGCAAATTGTTTAAGTTGCTGTTCAGCGTGTTCGAACTGAGGAAGCATGCGCTCAGACAGCGTAAGCAAGTACTCACCCGCTCGCGTGAAATGAAGCTGCCGTCCGGATTTTTGCCACAAGCTAATCCCGAGCTGGCTTTCTAGCTTTTTCATCGCATGGCTAATGGCAGATTGGGTGAGATGAAGCGTCTCTGCCGCCGCGGTCAGTGATCCCTGCTCTTTTATTGCACGCAAAATATGAAGGTGGTGACGTTCTAACATGTCCATTCCATGACTAAAATTCATTGATTGATGAAATAATGCCATTTTAGTTCATAACGAGAAACCCCTATGCTGAACTCAACTCAAAGGAGGACGTATAGATGGCTAAAACTCATAATCTCGGCTTTCCACGTATCGGCGCCCAGCGCGAACTTAAATTTGCACTCGAGCGTTACTGGCGTGGCGAATCATCCCAACAAGACTTAACCGATCTTGCGAAAGATCTGCGCCGCAGTCACTGGCAACAACAAAGTGAACTCGACATCGCTCCCGTTGGCGACTTTTCATTTTATGACCATGTGCTCGACACCAGCTTTTTAGTCGGCAATGTCCCTGACCGTGTGGCTGATCATCAAGATAACACCCTGGATAACTACTTCCGCGTCGCTCGTGGCCGCTCGGCAAACGATAGTGCTTGCCAGTGCGTGCATGCCGGTGAGATGACCAAATGGTTCGATACCAATTATCACTACATCGTGCCAGAATTTACCGCGCAAACAACGTTTAGTCTTCATGCTGAAAATCTATTGACGCAAATAGAAGAAGCCAAAATAACCGGTATAAACACCAAGCCAGTTTTAGTCGGCCCCGTGACTTACCTTTGGCTGGGCAAAGAAAAAGATGCATCGAACAAACTGGATCTGCTCGATAGGCTCTTACCCGTGTATCAAACCTTACTGAGCAAGCTGGCAGAAAAAGGCGTTGAGTGGGTCCAAATCGATGAACCGATCTTGGTCACGGAGCTCGCGCCTGAATGGCAGACGGCGCTAAAAACCGCGTATCGTGCATTAAGCCAAACCAAGGTCAAGTTATTGCTGGCGAGCTACTTCGGCGAGCAAGCTGAAAATCGTCCATTGGCGCAATCGTTGCCCGTTGACGGCTGGCACCTAGATGCTATTCGTGGCCGAGGGGATGTGGATGCATACCGTGAAGCGCTTAGCGATCAACACGTCCTATCTCTGGGTATAATCAACGGTCGTAATGTTTGGAAAACTAACCTTGATGCCACGTTAGAATGGCTCGAACCGATTCATCAATCTTTGGGGGATCGCCTCTGGCTCGCGCCGTCTTGCTCTTTGCTTCATGTGCCGGTCGATTTGGCGAGCGAACAAAAGCTCGACCCTGAGGTAAAAAACTGGCTCGCCTTTGCGTATCAAAAACTCGAGGAGCTGGATGTACTCGCGCGCGCCCTTAATCACGGCCGTCAAACCGTTCAGCCCGCGCTGGACAATAACCGTGAGGCAATCGAAAGCCGTCAGCAATCACCACGTGTACACAACCCTAAGGTGCAAGCCGCATTAGCAGCAATTACACCACAATTAGGGACACGGCAGCGTCCGTTTGCAGAGCGCATTCGCTTGCAACACGAGCAGCTCCAATTACCGCGTTTCCCAACCACCACTATAGGATCATTCCCGCAGACCAGCACCATTCGCCAAACACGCTTGCAATACAAAAAAGGCGAGATTGATGCGGTGACCTATCAGGACATTATGCGCAAAGAGATTGCCCATGCGGTGGAAAAGCAAGAAGCGTTAGGGCTCGATGTGTTAGTGCATGGCGAGGCTGAGCGTAATGATATGGTGGAGTACTTTGGCGAACAGCTGGATGGGTATGTGTTCAGTCAGTTTGGCTGGGTGCAATCGTATGGCTCTCGCTGCGTGAAGCCGCCGATTTTGTTTGGTGATATTGAACGTCCAAAAGCGATGACGGTGGAATGGACCCAGTACGCGCAATCTCTGACTGATAAGCCGCTGAAAGGCATGCTTACCGGACCGGTCACCATTCTTAATTGGTCATTTGTGCGTGACGATCAGCCACGATCACAGACCTGTAACCAACTGGCGCTGGCGATCCGCCAAGAAGTGCAGGATCTTGAGAAAGCTGGCACTCAAATCATTCAAATAGATGAAGCGGCGCTGCGTGAAGGTTTACCTTTGCGTCGCAGTGAGTGGCAAAATTACCTCGATTGGGCAATCAACGCGTTTAAAATTGCCGCCAACGGTGTGAGTGACGAGACGCAAATCCATACCCATATGTGTTATTCCGAGTTTAACGATATCATCGCATCCATCGCGGATATGGACGCCGACGTGATCACCATAGAGACCTCGCGCTCGGATATGGAACTGTTGGACGCATTTGATCACTTTGACTATCCCAATGACATTGGCCCAGGCGTTTACGATATTCATTCTCCCAATACGCCAAGCCAAGCGCAAATTGTTGGGTTAATGGAAAAAGCCGCCGCCCGTATTCCGGAAGAAAGGTTGTGGGTAAACCCAGATTGCGGCCTAAAAACGCGCCAATGGGATGAAGTGATCCCGGCATTAGARAACATGGTTGCAGCGGCGAAAGCACTTCGTCAGTGACACTGCGTCAGTGACACTGCGTTATCAAAGCGAGTAGTCGACATACCGCCAAATAAAAAATGCGCCACGGACTCGTCCTGTGGCGCATTTTTTTAGCGCAAAAGAAAAGGGAGCCTGAGCTCCCTTCTCTCCAGAATCTTAGCGACGGATGCCTAGACGCTTGATAACGTCCAAGTAACGGTCAACGTTGTTCTTTTTCAGGTAGTCCAGCAGCTTACGACGACGTGAAACCATGCGTAGCAGGCCACGACGGCTGTGGTGGTCACCTTTGTGCTCAGCGAAGTGCGATTGCAGATCGTTGATTGATGCGGTCAAAAGGGCGATTTGAACTTCTGGTGAACCCGTATCGTTCTCAGTTTTACCAAAATCAGCAACGATTTGTGCTTTTGCTTCTGCAGTCAGAGACATAATGCTCTCCTAATAAGAGTGTGTGATTATCATGCACCAGCCAATCTCTGATTCAGCCGGTGCCCGAAGGCGCGTATTCTACTGACTTTCGTCTAAGGTAGCAATCTATCCACGCCGCTTTTCCTGTAAAAACACGCGCCGAAGCGTCGGTTTTTTAGCGCGCTTCAGGCTGGCGACTGGCCACCAAACGACGCGGGGCGACCAAACCATCGGCGTCGATTTCTCCCACACCAATGAAGTGACGCTCATCGCCGGCMGTTAAGCGAACAAAACCACTCGTRGGWGCATTGGGCACTTGAACCGCTTGCCCTTGCAATGCATAGCTGGCCATCACCGGCAGCAAGTTAATTTCACGTAGATCTTGCACCGCGGTATCGAGGGGCAGCAACAAAGGATCGAGCAGCTGCTTGGGCTGGATCTCTTGCTCTCTGGCTTCATTCAACAAGCTTTCCAGTTGCTCAAGCGTCACCATCTGGCGCGTTGGGTAGGCTGATACGCCAGTACGACGTAAGGCCGTCACATGCGCGCCACAGCCCAACATTTCACCCAGATCATCGACGATAGTGCGAATATAAGTGCCCTTAGAGCAATGCACTTCCATTTCAATCTCATCACCTTCAAAGCGCAGCAATTCAATCTGATACACCTTGATGGTACGCGCTTCACGTGGCACCTCGATACCTTGACGCGCATATTCATACAAAGGCTTACCTTGGTATTTCAGCGCCGAGAACATAGAAGGAATTTGCTGGGTTTCACCACGAAACTTAGCAATACAACGCTCGAGTAAGCCTAGGTTAACTTTCACGTCTCGGGTTTCTACCACGTCGCCATCGGCGTCAGAGGTGTTCGTGCGCTCACCCAGCTTTGCGACCACGCGATAACGCTTATCAGAATCGAGCAAAAACTGGGAGAATTTGGTGGCTTCGCCCAGGCAAATAGGCAGCATACCGGTTGCGAGCGGATCAAGCGCACCTGTATGGCCTGCTTTTTCGGCAAAAAAGATACGTTTTACTTTTTGTAAGGCATCATTAGAGGTCATGCCCGTGGGCTTATCGAGCAGGATAATCCCATCAACGGGGCGACCTCGACGACGTTGACGACGCGCCATCTGTTACTCCTCACCTTTGTCATCTTCACCACGGCGCTCATCATCGCTGCGCACCGCTTTGCTTACCAAGTTGGAAATTCGAATTCCCTCAGTGAGTGACTCATCAAAAACAAACGTCAGCTCAGGGGTCACACGCAAACGAATCGCCTTGCCAACCAATGAACGAATGTAGCCACTGGCTTCGTTCAGCGCCTTTAGGCTCTCGGTAGGGGCTTGCTCGTCAACGGTTAAAAACGTGACGAAAACCTTCGCGTACGCCAGATCACGTGAAATCTGAACGTCAGAGACAGTGACCATGCCAATGCGCGGATCCTTGATTTCGCGCTGCAGTATCAGTGCAATTTCTTTTTGCAGCTGATGGGCGACGCGGTCTGTGCGGCTAAAATCTTTACCCATTTTCTTTTCTCTCAATAAAATGGGGGTAAGCGCATGCGCCTCCCCCCACGGTGTATCCAAACAACCTGGTTGATTTATACGCTTAATCAGTCGATTGAGCGCTGAATTTCAACCGTTTCATAGACTTCGATTTGGTCTCCCACGCGAACGTCATTGTAGTTCTTCACGCCGATACCACATTCGTAGCCTTTCTTCACTTCGTTGACATCATCTTTGAAACGACGCAGTGATTCTAGCTCACCCTCGTAGATAACCACGTTTTCACGTAGTACACGGATTGGGTTGTTACGCTTAATCACACCTTCAGAAACCTGACACCCGGCAATGGCGCCCAGTTTCGGTGATTTGAAGACATCGCGTACTTCTGCCAGACCGATGATTTCTTGTTTGAACTCAGGCGCAAGCATACCGCTCATCGCTTGTTTCACTTCATCAATCATGGTGTAGATGACAGAGTAGTAGCGCAGATCCAAGCTTTCATTTTCAATGGTCTTACGCGCCGCCGCATCCGCACGGACGTTAAAGCCACAAATGATCGCATTAGACGCAGCGGCCAAGACGGCGTCAGTTTCAGTGATACCACCGACACCTGAGCCGACGATCTTCACTTTCACTTCGTCTGTTGACAGTTTCACCAGTGAATCTGCAATTGCTTCGACAGAGCCTTGAACGTCCGCTTTCAGCACGATATTCAGCTCAGCCACTTCACCTTCAGCCATGTTCGAGAACATGTTCTCCAGTTTGGCTTTTTGCTGACGTGCCAGTTTCACGTCACGGAACTTGCCTTGACGATAAAGCGCCACTTCACGGGCTTTCTTCTCGTCACGCACAACCGTGGCTTCGTCACCGGCTGCTGGCACACCAGACAGACCGAGGATCTCAACCGGAATTGACGGCCCCGCATGCTCTACGTCTTGGCCATTCTCATCACGCATCGCACGAACACGGCCATATTCCAAGCCACACAGAACGATATCACCTTTGTTCAAGGTACCTTCTTGAACCAGTACTGTCGCGACAGGACCGCGGCCTTTATCAAGACGTGATTCAACTACCACACCGCGCGCCATGCCTTGCTCAACCGCTTTCAGTTCAAGCACTTCTGATTGCAGCAAGATAGACTCAAGCAAGCCATCAATGTTCTGGCCTTGTTTCGCCGACACATGCACGAAGATGTTTTCACCACCCCATTCTTCTGGGATAACGTCATACTGTGCGAGTTCGTTTTTCACGCTGTCAGGGTTAGCGCCTTCTTTATCCATCTTGTTGACGGCCACAATCAAAGGCACACCGGCCGCTTTCGCGTGTTGAATCGCTTCTTTGGTTTGTGGCATCACGCCATCATCAGCGGCAACCACCAAGACAACGATATCCGTTGCACCCGCACCACGTGCACGCATCGCGGTAAACGCGGCGTGTCCAGGGGTATCTAAGAAGGTGATCATGCCATTGTCGGTTTGTACGTGATACGCACCGATATGCTGGGTAATACCGCCCGCTTCGCCCGTCGCAACGTGCGCTTTACGGATGTAGTCAAGCAGCGAGGTTTTACCGTGGTCAACGTGACCCATGATAGTTACCACCGGCGCACGTGGTGCGACGGGTGCATCGCTATCACGATCCGAGAGTACAGCCTCTTCCAGCTCGTTCTCTTTACGTAGGATAACCTTGTGGCCCATTTCTTCCGCCACTAGTTGCGCGGTTTCTTGGTCGATCACTTGGTTAATCGTCGCCATCGCACCCATTTTCATCATGGTTTTGATGACTTCGGCGCCTTTGACAGCCATCTTGTTGGCCAGCTCCGCTACGGTGATGGTTTCGCCGATTTCAACTTCACGGTTTACTTTCTGCGCTGGCTTTTTAAAGCCATGCTGCATCGATGATGGCTTAGCCATGCGGCCTTTGCCTTTCCCACCTTTGCCACGACGGCCACGAGTGGTTTTATCTTCGGCTGCATTGGCCTTTTTCTTTTTCTTACGACGTGGCGCCGCGCTTTCTTCGCGACGATCCGCCTCGTCTTCTGCCTCACGGGCGTACTCGGAAGTGACTGTATGGTGATCAGCCGCCTCCATGGTATTAAGTGCTTTGTCTTGATCTGACCAGCGTTCTTGGTTTGCTTCTGCCATTTTGCGTGCCTCTTCTAACTGCCGCTGACTTTCTTCTTCAGCTTTACGCTTGGCTTCCTCTTCCTGGCGACGCTTAAGTTCATCAGCTTCTTTCTTCGCTTGCGCATCAGCAGTTTGAGCTGCAGCAGTATCCGCTGCGTTTTCTGTAGACTGCTCAGTTTTCGGTTGCGCTTGCGGCTTGGCTTCACGCTTAGCTTTTTCTTCGGCTTCGCGTTTGGCTTTCTCTTCTGCTTCACGTTTGGCTTTTTCTTCCGCCTCACGCTTGGCTTTCTCTTCTGCTTCGCGTTTCGCTTGCTCTTCCGCTTCTAGACGCGCTTTTTCTTCGGCTTCGCGTTTCGCTTGCTCTTCCGCTTCTTGCGCTGTCTTTTGCTCTTCAAGCTCGCTACGCTTCACATAGGTACGCTTCTTACGCACCTCAACTTGGACATCTTTGTTCTTTCCGCCAGCCCCTGACACGCTCAGTGTGCTACGTTTCTTGCGCTGAAGCGTCAGACGCGTCGGAGCATTGCCGTTATCACCGTGCTCACGCTTTAAATGCGCGAGCAAAGCTTGTTTCTCATCTTGGCTTACCTGATCGTCAGCCGACTTTTGCATACCAGCTTCTTTAAACTGCTTCAGCAGACGATCGACTGGCGTATCAATTTCCTTCGCCAGCGTATGTACTGTAACCTCTGACATTCTGCTCCTCCTTTGCCGTCTTTACGCTTCGTCGCTGAACCAGCAGATATTACGTGCGGCCATAATTAGCTCGCCCGCACTGGTTTCGTCTAATCCGTCAATATCTAACAGATCGTCAGTGCCTTGATCAGCCAGATCTTCCAAGGTCTTCACGCCTTTAGCGGCGAGTTTAAAGGCCATTTCACGAGAAAGACCATCGAGAGCCAGTAAATCTTCGGCAGGTTCAACGTCTCCCAGCGACTCTTCTTGTGCCAGCGCTATGGTGGTCAACGCTTCTTTGGCACGTGCGCGCAAAATCTCGACGGTGTCTTCGTCTAGACCATCGATTTCGAGCATTTCGCTGGTTGGCACATAGGCCACTTCTTCAAGGGTGGTAAACCCTTCTTCTACCAAGGTTTCGGCAAAGTCTTCGTCAATATCGAGGTATTTCACAAACAACTCGACGGAGGCTTGCGCTTCTTCTTGGTGCTTTTTCTGTAGATCTTCAACTGTCATCACGTTCAGTTCCCAACCGGTTAGTTGAGACGCCAAACGAACGTTTTGACCATTACGACCAATGGCTTGCGCCAAGTTATCCGCCGCGACAGCGATATCCATGGAGTGCGTGTCTTCATCGACGATGATAGAGGCTACGTCGGCCGGTGCCATGGCATTGATCACAAATTGTGCAGGGTTATCGTCCCAAAGCACGATGTCAATGCGCTCGCCACCTAGCTCGGTCGATACGGCTTGCACACGTGCACCACGCATACCGACACAGGCGCCAACAGGGTCAATACGCTTGTCGTTGGTTTTAACCGCAATTTTCGCCCGCGACGCTGGATCACGCGCCGCGCCCATCAGCTCAATCATTTCTTCGCCAATTTCTGGCACTTCAATGCGGAATAGCTCGCTGAGCATTTCCGGCTTTGAGCGGGTCATAAACAGCTGGAAACCGCGCGCCTCTGGACGGACGGCATACAGCAAGCCACGTACACGGTCGCCTGGACGGAAGTTTTCACGAGGCAGCTGATCGTCGCGCTGGATAGCCGCTTCCGCGTTGTTACCCAAATCAACGATGATCACATCGCGGTTCACCTTCTTAACCACACCGGTTACCAGCTCACCTTCGTTGTCCATGAACTGCTCAACCACTTGTGCACGCTCAGCTTCACGGACTTTTTGTACGATCACTTGTTTAGCGGTTTGGGTGGTAATACGGTCAAAGGCAACAGATTCAATCTGATCTTCAACGTAACCGCCCAACTCTAGGGTCTCGTCTTCGTATTGTGCCGCTTCTAACGTAATTTCACGCGTCGGCTGGGTGACTTCATCAACCACGAGCCAACGGCGGAATGTATCGAATTCACCGGACTTGCGATCAATGGCGATACGTACATCAATGTCGGCTTCGTACTTCTTTTTAGTTGCCGTTGCCAGTGCGGTTTCTAGTGCCTCAAAAATACGCTCACGGGGAACGGCTTTTTCGTTTGAGACCGCTTCGACAACAGCCAAGATTTCTTTATTCATCTACTAATGCCTCATTTACTCTTAAAATGAAGGAACCAGGTTTGCTTTGGCGATATTACTCAAGGCAAACGCCTCATCTTGGCCGTCAACGCGAACCGTGATGGTATCGCCATCGACAGAAAGAATTTCTCCTTTCCACTTACGGCGGTTTTGCATAGCCATTTTCAGCACGATGTTCACTTCATGCCCGATGAATTGCTGATAATGATCAGCGGTGAACAGTGGACGGTCAACCCCAGGTGATGACACCTCAAGGTTATAAGCCACTGTGATTGGGTCTTCTACATCCAACACGGCACTGACCTGACGGCTCACGTCGGCACAATCGTCGACGGTAATGCCATTTTCATGGTCAATAAAAATACGCAATGTTGAATGCTGGCCAGCTCGAACAAATTCAAGCCCAACCAACTCATAGTCCAACGCCTCAACCGGCGCGGCCAAAAGTTCAGTCAGTTGTTTCTCTAATCCTGTCATTCCAAACCCCAGAAATAAAAAAAGGGCTTAAAAGCCCAGTTACTATCCGAATGGTCTTCTTCAGATAACAAAAAACCCCGAAGATCGGGGTTTAATGTAACTGGACCCTGATGCCATGCTATCAACATAAGTCGCTAGCATAGCCGTTATCGCTGGTGTCGGAATCATCTCAGCAATAACGAGAGAGTAACTCTCTACACAAAGGCTTATTGGTCCGCTTTGTGCTGCCCCCGAGGGCAAAAAGGCTAGCACATGGCTAGCCCGGTCAGCGTGGCTTTGACAAGAAACGCTGACGCGTTATTCAGTTTAGCCGTTATTTAAACAACAAACTTAAATTCGGTTGCGGAAGCGGACTTTATCGCTTCACCAACCTAAAATTGGTTGCGAGAAGCGGATTTTATCGTGCCATGCAACGGCGCCGACCGGAGGTCGTGTTGATTAACTCAACCTGATATGTCGCTTCACCAACCTAAAATTGGTTGCGGGAGACGGATTTGAACCGCCGACCTTCGGGTTATGAGCCCGACGAGCTACCAAACTGCTCCATCCCGCGTCCGATTGCGATTATTATATCGCTTTTTGCAACAAAGGTGCAAGCTGATGCCCTTTTTGAACTTGGTGCCGAGAGCGGGACTTGAACCCGCACGCCTATAAGGCACTACCCCCTCAAGATAGCGTGTCTACCAATTCCACCACCTCGGCTCAATTTTTACTGAGGGATCTCACTGTTATCAACAGGGATTTCGTCCTCTTCTGGCGTCGCTTGCTGTTGTGTAGCAGGCTCGCTTAAATCTTCAAAACTGCCTTTTGCTTCAGGTTTGTGTGCAGTGAGGTTACCCAGCACCAAACTTAACGCAAAGAATGCAATTGCAAAACCGGTTGTCATTCGGGTTAAAAAGTTTCCAGAGCCGCCAGAGCCAAATACTGTATTTGATGCTCCAGCCCCGAACGAGGCTCCCATATCTGCGCCTTTACCTTGCTGAACCAGAACCAGGCCAATTACACCGATTGCGGCCAACAGATAAATCACAAGTAGAATTTCGTACATGGTTCCACCTATGCTCCAGGTTGTTGAGCCGGCAGTGTTACTTCTCAGCCAGCGCAGCCCCCTTCGTTGGGAGCGGGTGAATACTAGCGAAAGCGCGGTGACGAAACAAGAGGAAATTGCAAAAAACCTTGATTTCGACGCCGTTTGCGCAATCTATGACCACCCGCTCGACGGTTATCAACAATTCGCCTTCACAGCCTCTGCGATTTCAAGCGCATAAGCGTGAACCTTGTCGGTATCCGGTCCCTCAACCATCACTCGAATCAAAGGTTCTGTCCCGGATTTACGTAACAGTACACGCCCTTGCTCGCCCAGCTTTTGCTCGACATTGGCTTTCGCTGCCAGCACCGGCTCGCTTTGTAACGGGTCAACCGTGCCACTAAAACGGACGTTCTCTAATACCTGAGGCAACAAGGTCATCCCGTCACTCAACGCTTTTAGATCCATGCCCGTCGCGGCGATGCTCGCCAACACTTGTAGTGCAGCGACAATGCCATCGCCGGTCGTGACTTTATCCAGCACAATGACGTGACCGGAGTTTTCGGCACCGATCCGCCACCCTTTCTCTTGCAGCAGCTCCATCACATAACGGTCGCCCACTTTGGCGCGTGCAAACGGAATACCGAGAGACTGAAGTGCAAGCTCCATCCCCATGTTGGTCATCAATGTACCAACCACGCCGCCTTTTAATTCACCACGACGAAGGCTCTCGCGGGCGATAATATATGCAATCTGGTCGCCGTCGACTTTATTGCCAAGGTGATCCACCATGATGACGCGGTCTCCATCCCCGTCAAAAGCAATGCCTAAATCGGCTTTTTGCTCGAGGACGTGTTTTTGTAACGCACGGACGTCCGTGGCTCCCACCTCATCGTTAATATTGGTGCCGTTAGGGGCACAGCCAATGGTGGTCACCTCCGCACCCAGCTCACGAAATACCGAAGGCGCAATGTGATAGGTGGCACCATGGGCGCAATCGAGCACAATTTTTAACCCACTCAGGCTCAACGCGCTGGGGAAGGTGCCTTTACAGAATTCGATGTAACGCCCGGCCGCGTCGTTAATGCGGCTGGCTTTACCTAACTCCGCCGACTCGACACAAGTCAGTGTTTTTTCTAGCTCAGCTTCAATCGCTAACTCAACCTCATCAGCCAGTTTCGTGCCCTCGGAGGAGAAAAACTTAATCCCGTTATCGTAATGCGGGTTATGCGAGGCCGAAATCACAATCCCGGCTTCCGCGCGGAACGTTTGGGTTAAGTAAGCAATCGCAGGTGTCGGCATAGGGCCGGTAAAGGCCGCTTCCAATCCCGCCGCAGACAGCCCTGACTCGAGCGCCGACTCTAACATATAACCAGAAATACGCGTGTCTTTACCAATCAGCACCTTACGCGTGCCTTGTTGCGACAATACGCGACCTGCGGCCCAGCCAAGCTTTAGCATAAATTCCGGCGTAATGGGAAATTCGCCCACCTTGCCGCGCACACCATCGGTGCCAAAATACTTACGCTCTGTCATTATTTTTCTTCTCCTAATTCATTTTTTACGCACGCTGTCATGGCGACCACCTTGAGCGCATCAGCGGTTTCTTTCACATCATGGACGCGAATGATCTGTGCGCCTTTCGCCGCGGCTAAGGTGGCACAGGCAAGGCTACCGCCCAGAATATCCTGCGGCGTTTTATCTAACATTCTATAAATCATTGACTTGCGTGACATGCCTGCTAATACAGGTAATCCAAAGTCATGAAAAGCATCGAGGTCAGCAAGAAGCTGATAGTTATGCGCCAACGTCTTACCAAAACCAAAGCCAGGATCCAGAATGATATTCTGTCGATGGATCCCCGCCTCAGTGCAGGCGTCGATACGTGCCGCTAAAAACGTTTTCACCTCACCAACGACATCTTGGTAGTCAGGGGCCGCTTGCATTGTTCGTGGCTGTCCTTGCATGTGCATGATGCACACAGGCACTTGCAGATCCGCTGCCGCTTCCAACGCCCCAGGCGCTTGTAATGCGCGCACATCATTAATGAGATTGGCACCCGCATTGACTGCGGCACGCATGACGGCTGCTTTACTGGTATCAATTGAAATCCAACAATCAGATTGCTCACGAATCGCTTCAATGACGGGAACAACACGATCAATCTCGTCTTGCTCATCGACATCGGCCGCACCTGGGCGCGTCGACTCGCCACCAATATCGAGAATGGTGGCGCCGTCTGCGAGCATCTGCATCGCACGTTCGACCGCTTTATCACAGTGCTGAAATTGGCCGCCATCGGAAAAGGAATCTGGCGTGACGTTTAAGACCCCCATGATGACGGGGCGGGTCAGAGAGAGTGTGAGGTTATTGTGTGTTATTTGCATGCGTTTTTCCGAGCACGATCAAAAAAACCCCGACGTATCGGGGTTTGTATTCATGGGTATTTACGCTTCAGACTGGTTTTCTGAATCAAGCGGTTTTTGCTTTTTGTCGTCAGATGATTCGTCAGACGCGCTCGCTTTCGAGGCATCCGGCTYGCTTGGAGTATCATCAGAAGATGACCCCCCATCGCCACCTTCCCAGCCAGCAGGCTCTCGTACATCACGGCGAGCCATCAAGTCATCGATCTGCGCCGCATCAATGGTTTCGTACTTCATCAAGGCATCTTTCATCGCGTGCATGATATCCAGGTTTTCTTCCAAGATTTGCTTGGCGCGATCGTAGTTGCGATCGATGATGCCACGGATCTCCGCGTCAATGAGTCGAGCCGTTTCATCGGAGATATGCTTGGTCTGTGCCATAGAGCGGCCTAGGAAGACTTCACCTTCTTCTTCGGCATAAAGCAGTGGACCCAGCTTCTCTGAGAAGCCCCATTGCGTCACCATCTTGCGGGCAATATCGGTCGCGCGCTCGATGTCGTTCGATGCCCCTGTCGAGACTTTTTCTTTGCCGTAGATCAGCTCTTCTGCCAAACGGCCGCCGTACAGGCTCGAAATCATCGAGTCGAGATGCTGGCGCGACATGCTGATCCTGTCTTGCTCAGGCAAGTACATGGTCACACCCAATGCACGCCCTCGCGGGATAATGGAGACCTTGTAAACCGGGTCATGTTCTGGCACCAAGCGACCAACAATGGCGTGACCCGCTTCGTGATACGCCGTTGACTCTTTGGTTTCTTCCGACATCACCATTGAACGGCGCTCTGCACCCATCATGATTTTGTCTTTCGCCAGTTCAAACTCGACCATCGACACTACACGCTTGTTACCACGCGCAGAGAACAATGCCGCTTCGTTAACAAGGTTAGCCAAGTCAGCGCCTGAGAAGCCTGGCGTACCACGCGCAATCAGTGAGGCATCGACATCATTACCGAGTGGCACTTTGCGCATATGCACTTTGAGAATATGCTCACGGCCACGCACATCTGGCAAGCTCACCACCACTTGACGGTCAAAACGACCAGGACGCAATAGCGCAGGGTCCAATACGTCTGGACGGTTGGTCGCCGCAATGACGATAACGCCTTCATTGCCCTCAAAGCCATCCATTTCGACCAACATCTGGTTCAAGGTCTGCTCACGCTCGTCGTGACCACCACCAAGCCCAGCGCCACGCTGACGACCGACGGCGTCGATTTCATCGATAAAGATGATACACGGCGAGGCTTTCTTTGCCTGTTCGAACATGTCACGGACACGTGATGCGCCCACACCCACGAACATTTCCACAAAGTCAGAGCCAGAAATGGTAAAGAACGGCACTTTCGCTTCGCCTGCAATGGCCTTCGCCAGCAAGGTTTTACCGGTACCTGGAGGGCCGACCATCAATACGCCGGTTGGGATTTTGCCGCCTAGTTTTTGGAAACGGCTTGGATCGCGCAGGTAATCCACCAGCTCTTTCACGTCTTCTTTCGCTTCATCGCAGCCTGCGACGTCAGTGAAGGTGGTCTTAACCTGCTCTTCACTCATCATTTTGGCTTTCGATTTACCAAACGACATGGCACCTTTGCCGCCACCGCCTTGCATCTGGCGCATGAAGAAAATCCACACCCCGATAAGCAGTAGCATTGGGAACCAAGAAATGAAGATCGATGCCAACATGCTTGGCTCTTCAGGTGGCGTCCCTTTCACGCGAACGTTTTTATTAAGCAAATCATCCAACAACTTTGGATCATTCATCACAGGCATAAAGGTGACATAGCGTGAGCCGTCACGTCGGGTGACACTCAGCTCACGATCGTCAAATTTTACTTCCTGTATTTGATCGTTGCCGATTTCGCGTACGAAAGAGGTATAGTCGACTTGACGACCGGCGCTGTCTCCTGGTCCAAAGCTTTGGAACACAGACATTAAGACAACGGCGATAACCAGCCACAGAATCAAGTTTTTTGCCATGTCACTCAAGGTGTTAGCCTCGCATAACTGAGATAGATAAATGTAAGGGTACTACAGTTTATAACCTGTAGCCACAATGTAGACTTCTCGCGACCTTGCACGGGATGAGTCGGGTTTTCGAATTTTGACCGCTGTAAACATTTTACGCACCTCGGCCAAATACTGATCAAAGCCTTCGCCCTGAAAAACTTTTACCACGAAGCTGCCTTTCGGTCCCAGCACTTCACGGCACATTTCTAATGCCAATTCTACCAAATACATCGCTTTGGGTTGATCGGCCGCCTGATTACCGCTCATGTTTGGCGCCATGTCAGACATCACCACATCAACTTGGTTGGGTTGAATGCGCTCGAGCAAGGTATCGAGTACCGCTTGTTCGCGAAAGTCCCCTTGCAGAAAGCTAACACCTGGCATGGAATCCATCGGTAAGATATCGCAAGCAATCACTTGCCCGTCATCGCCGACTTGTGTTGCGGCATATTGTGACCAACCTCCGGGGGCAGCGCCCAGATCCACTACCGTCATTCCCGGTTTCAAGATGCGATCTTTGTGCTGAATCTCTTCTAGCTTAAAAATCGCCCGAGACCGATACCCTTTCTTCTGCGCTTCATGAACGTATTTGTCGTCGAAGTGTTCTTTCAACCAGCGTCCTGAGCTGGCAGAGTGTTTTTTATTCGCCATGTTGTTCCTACTACGCCCACCCATCGCACCACATTCATATAAAATTCAGACAATTGTGTGCGTTAGCTTATTCTCAAAGACAGACTTACTCTCACCCAGCAGACCAAGTGCTTGCCATCCGCCCACTTTCTAGTGTTTCAGTTTGTGGTGAGATGGCGTTAGAATGGCATGTTTTCAACCCCTAGCAAATAGAAATCGAGCCAACATGAAACTCAGCACCAAACAAAAACAGTATCTCAAAGGACTGGCTCACCCCCTTAAGCCTGTCGTCTTAATGGGCGCCAATGGTTTAACTGAAGCCGTGGTCGCTGAAATTGAGCTTGCACTTGACCACCACGAGCTGATTAAAGTGAAAGTCGCTTCAGAAGACCGTGAGACCAAAAACCTGATTGTCGACGCTATTCTTCGGGAAACCGGCGCCGAAAAAGTGCAGGTGATCGGTAAAACCTTGGTGATTTATCGCCAAAGCGAAGATCGCAAAATTGAATTACCACGCAAATAGTCACGTGCGTGATCAGTCTGTGCTATCGCATAACAAAAAGGCCGCATTGCGGCCTTTTTACTGTGTCAGCATCGGAGAAGGGTTACATTCAGTAACACTTTTCTATACGTAATCGACGCTATCGAGTTCGAACTCTTTGACGCCACCCGGGGTAGTGATGCTCACTTCTTCCCCTTCTTCTTTTCCAATCAGGCCACGGGCGATGGGAGAATTCACCGAAATTAAATTCGCTTTGATGTCGGCTTCATCATCACCCACGATCCGATAGGTCACTTCTTCGTCCGTATTCACGTCAATCAAGGTGACCGTCGCGCCAAAAATCACTTTGCCATTATTCGGCATTTTAGTGACATCAATCACCTGTGCCACCGACAGCTTGTACTCGATGTCACGGATTTGCGCCTCACAAATACCCTGCTCTTCACGAGCCGCATGATATTCTGCATTTTCTTTTAAGTCACCGAGTTCACGCGCCTCTGCAATGGCGTTGGAGATCTCAGGGCGACGCTTGATCAACTTGTCCAGCTCTTCTCGTAGCAGCTGCTCACCGCGTACGGTCATTGGCACTTTATCCATAAATGACATTACCTCTTTCAATCCACAGCAAAGGGATTTTGGCAAAACAAAGCCACGCCCAAATAAAATATCTGGGCGCGGCGGAATTCAACGCTTTTTTTAGATTGTAAACAAGAATTCGCGCAAAATCATCTCTTATCCGGCGATAGCGTGAGCCATCCATCTGCGATCCACTTTGCGGCGATCCACTTTATCATCAGCCCAACGAGTGGGTTGTCCGCCCCGAACCGCTTGTCTTCAAGGCTAGACAGGGTAGGATGGCATGCATGCGCAAATAAAAAGGCTTTTATCATGCTTTCCGCTCTTTTTCGCCATCTCGCTCTGATGACGATTTTCCTGGTGCCGTTTGCGTCGGCCTCGGCGGCGTCGTTAACGCTGGCACAACTGACACCGTTGCTGCCTAAAGGCAGCCAAGTCGCGCTATGGGTGAGTGATGCGGAGCAAAATCACTCCCAGATCAGTGAGCAAGCCGATGCGCTGCTACCCCCAGCCAGTACACAAAAGCTTCTCACCGGACTCGCCGCCCGGCTTTATTTACCCAGCACCTTCCGTTTTTCCACCCGATTGGTGCAAAGCGGTGATGACATCGCCCTTATTTTTAATGGTGATCCGTTACTGACTCGAAAAGATATTCGTCAACTGCTGAGTCAATTACCGCGTCGCGGTCTCGATACCATTAACAATCTCTATCTGGATGGACACGCGTTTGCTGGTCGCACCCGTGCGCCTGGCTGGCCATGGGATATTTTAGCGGTCTGCTACAGTGCGCCTTCCACGGCAATCACCCTCAATCACAACTGCGTGCAAGGGGCGATTTATAGCCAGCCTGATAGCAGGTTGACACGCGTACATGTCCCTGACCATCAGCCCGTTTCAATAGAGAACCAAGCGCGAGCGGTAAGCGAGGACGAACAAGCTACCCGCCATTGCGGGCTCGATCTCACCGCGACAGCAAAAAACACCTATTATTTTTCCGGTTGCCTCCCGCATCGATCGCGTCCGCTGCCACTCAACTTTGCCGTACAAACGCCTTCGATTTACGTCAAAGCCATTGTGGCCGATGAGCTCGCGCGCCTGAATGTGCGCGTGAAAGGCGATATTCGCGTGGCGCGGGCACCCAGTCAGTCACGCGAGCTGGCTCGTCACCAGTCAGCCCCCCTTACCTCCCTGCTCACCACGATGCTGCGCGACTCTGACAACCTCATTGCCGACAATCTTCTCAAAGCCTTGGGACGCCGCTACTTTCAGCAGCCTGGCTCGTATCGCAATGGCGTTGCAGCGGTGAAGGCGATATTACAGGAGGCTGGGATTGACCTATCACAGGCCGTGCTGGTCGATGGTTCCGGGCTGTCTCGTAATAACCGTCTCAGTGCCCGCCAACTGGCGCAGGTGATGCATTATATCACCACGCATCCGACACTGGGCATGACTCAAATGCTCCCCACTGCCGGTGTGGACGGTACCCTCAAGTATCGCCAGAGCATTCGTAATGCGCCCATAAAAGGACGTTTAAAGGCCAAAAGTGGCTCGCTGTATGGCAGCTTTAATTTAGCTGGGATGCTAGAAGATGATTCAGGAAAACAGCACATCGTAGTGCAACTTGTCAGTCATTATCATCCCGAGGAAAACGCGCAGCCGGAGAATGTTCCCTCGCCGATCACTCAGTTTGAGCGTGAGTTTTATATGGCGCTGATCCGCGGTCAGTTACGGCCGACACTGGCCCAATCTCACTGAATAAAAAAAGCCCGCCAAGGTGGCGGGCTGATACGCGTTGACAGTCGTACCGTTATGATTTGGTCTGCACCCGTGCATGCAAAGATTG
Source organism: Salinivibrio sp. IB282 (assembly GCF_001995685.1). NCBI lineage: Bacteria > Pseudomonadati > Pseudomonadota > Gammaproteobacteria > Vibrionales > Vibrionaceae > Salinivibrio > Salinivibrio sp. IB282. The sequence goes on from NZ_MUET01000018.1 coordinate 20,608, forward strand.
CACAGGGTTGACCTTGCTCATGTCCGCCGCTGTTAACGCCATGCAAGTAGCGAAGGCGGCGTTCAGCGTAGTGGTGTAATTCACCTTGGCTGCGAGCGCGCCGCGACGCAAGACTTTTGAATCTTCAATCGCTTGGCGTCCTTCCGTGGTGTTGACAATGTAGCTGTACTCACCATTTTTGATGCGATCAAGAATGTGTGGTCGTCCTTCATGCACCTTATTGACCAAACGCGGATTGATACCCGCCTCACCAAGGATCACCGCGGTGCCATGGGTCGCGTCGAGCTCAAAGCCAAGCTTGAGTAACTTCGCTGCTAAATCCACCACGCGCTGTTTGTCATTATTGCGCACCGATAACAAGGCCCGTCCGCCCTCGCTGTACGCTTTACCGCAGGCGAGGTCTGCTTTTGCAAAGGCTTCGGCAAAGGTATCCCCCACGCCCATCACCTCACCGGTCGAACGCATTTCAGGGCCCAGCAATGGATCAACCCCTGGGAATTTGTTGAACGGTAGCACCACCTCTTTCACCGAGTAATAAGGCGGGATCACCTCTTTGACAAACCCTTGCTCAGCCAGGGAGCGGCCTGCCATGACGCGCGCGGCGATTTTCGCCAGAGGAACACCTGTCGCTTTAGAGACAAATGGCACCGTTCGAGCAGCGCGCGGGTTCACCTCGATGAGATAGATTTCATCATCCTTCACCGCAAATTGCGTATTGACCAATCCATTCACGCCTAACTCCAACGCCAGCTTGCGCACCTGTTCACGCATGCGATCTTGGATATCGTCACTTAACGTATACGCGGGCAGTGAGCATGCAGAGTCACCAGAGTGCACGCCAGCTTGCTCGATGTGCTCCATGATGCCGCCAATCACTGCCGTTTCACCATCGCACACCGCATCAATGTCCACTTCCGTCGCATCATCCAAGAAATGATCTAGCAACACGGGAGATTCGTGCGAGACACTCACCGCCTCATTAAAGTAGCGGCGCAGGTCGGTCTCATCATAGACAATTTCCATCGCCCGTCCGCCCAATACGTAAGACGGACGCACCACCAGCGGGTAGCCAATCTCTTTGGCTTTCTCCACCGCTTGTTCCAGTGCAGTGACTGTCGCGTTGGCAGGTTGTTTGAGGCCAAGGCGCTGTACGGCATCTTGGAAACGCTCACGGTCTTCGGCACGGTCAATCGCATCTGGGCTGGTACCGATAATCGGCACACCCGCCGCTTCTAAGTCACGGGCCAGTTTAAGTGGCGTTTGCCCACCGTACTGAACTATCACGCCCTCTGGCTTTTCAACGTTCACTATCGCCAGCACATCTTCTAGAGTGATGGGTTCAAAGTACAAACGGTCAGAGGTGTCATAGTCGGTAGAAACGGTTTCTGGGTTACAGTTAACCATGATGGTTTCAAAACCGTCTTCACGCAGGGCCAATGACGCGTGGACACAGCAGTAATCGAACTCGATCCCTTGCCCAATGCGGTTTGGCCCACCGCCAATAACCATGATTTTCTTCTTATCTGTCGGCTGTGACTCACACTCTTCATCGTAGGTGGAATACATATAGGCCGTATCCGACGAGAACTCAGCAGCACAGGTGTCGACACGCTTATAGACAGGATGAATCTGAAATTTGTCCCGCAGCTTGCGCACTTCGATTTCTGAAACGCCCAACAAGGCAGCCAAACGCGCATCGGAAAAGCCTTTACGCTTTAACTGACGCAATGCGGCTTTATTAAGCCCCGCGAAGCCCTGCTCACGCACTTGCTGCTCATGCTTGACGATGTCTTCGATTTGCACCAAGAACCAACGGTCGATATTGGTCAGGTTAAATACCCCATCGACCGACATCCCCGCACGGAAGGCATCGGCAATATACCAAATCCGCTCTGCGCCTGGCTCTTTGAGTTCATGGCGGATTTCGGTTAATGCCGTATCGTCATCCAGGTTTACCATTTCGTCAAAGCCCGCCGCACCGACTTCTAGGCCGCGCAGTGCTTTTTGCAATGATTCTTGCTGGTTACGTCCAATCGCCATCACCTCACCCACTGACTTCATCTGGGTGGTTAAGCGATCGTTGGCACCGGCAAATTTTTCAAAGTTAAAGCGTGGGATTTTAGTGACCACATAATCAATGGTCGGCTCAAACGACGCTGGCGTGGCGCCACCAGTAATATCGTTCATCAGCTCATCAAGGGTAAAACCCACCGCCAGTTTGGCCGCCACTTTGGCAATCGGGAAGCCGGTTGCTTTTGACGCGAGCGCCGAAGAGCGTGATACCCGCGGGTTCATCTCGATGATCACCATACGGCCATTTTTGGGGTTAATACCAAATTGTACGTTCGAGCCGCCGGTCTCAACGCCTATTTCGCGCAGCACTGCCAAGGATGCGTTACGCATTAATTGGTATTCTTTATCCGTCAGGGTTTGTGCTGGCGCAACCGTGATAGAGTCGCCCGTGTGGACCCCCATGGCGTCGAAGTTTTCAATCGAGCAGACAATGATGCAGTTGTCGTTTTTATCCCGCACCACTTCCATTTCGTACTCTTTCCAGCCAATGAGGGACTCATCGATAAGCAGCTCATTGGTGGGAGATAAATCGAGACCGCGCTCGCAAATATCTTTAAACTCTTCTTGGTTGTAGGCGATGCCCCCGCCAGTGCCGCCCATGGTAAAGGAGGGGCGGATAATACAAGGAAAGCCCACTTCGTCGAGCACCTTGTGCGCCTCATCCATGCTGTGGGCGATACCCGCGCGTGGACACTCCAAACCAATGCTTTGCATCGCCTCATCGAAGCGATGACGGTCTTCGGCTTTATCAATCGCATCAGCAGTAGCGCCAATCATTTCCACGCCAAATTCGGCCAACACGCCATGGCGTTCAAGATCCAGGGCGCAGTTCAAACCTGTCTGACCACCCATGGTTGGCAGTACGGCGTCAGGGCGTTCTTTTTCGATGATGTGTTTCACCACCTGCCACTGGATAGGTTCAATGTAAGTGGCATCGGCCATCTCTGGGTCGGTCATGATAGTGGCTGGGTTGGAGTTCACCAGAATGACACGATACCCCTCTTCGCGCAGGGCTTTACACGCTTGCGCCCCGGAGTAGTCAAATTCGCAGGCTTGGCCAATGATGATAGGGCCTGCGCCCAGGATAAGAATGCTTTTTATGTCTGTGCGTTTTGGCATGCTCAACGACTCCAATTAGGCGCGATGTTGTTTGATAAGATCGATAAAATGATCAAAAAGTGGCGCGGCATCATGCGGCCCCGGACTTGCCTCGGGGTGCCCTTGGAAGCTAAATGCGGGCTTATCAGTGCGATGAATACCTTGCAAACTTCCATCAAATAGAGACACATGGGTGGCTCTTAATGTGTCTGGCAGACTGTCTTTATCGGCGGCAAAGCCATGGTTCTGGCTGGTGATCATCACCACGCCACGGTCTAGGTCTTTCACCGGATGGTTAGCGCCATGGTGGCCAAATTTCATTTTCACTGTCTTCGCGCCGCTCGCCAGCGCCAATATCTGATGGCCCAAGCAAATACCAAAGACAGGCACGCCTGCTTCTAAAAACGCTTGTGTAGCCTCAATCGCGTAATCACATGGCGCGGGATCGCCGGGGCCATTGGATAAGAAGACACCATCGGGGTTCATCGCCAACACCTCATCAGCCGGTGTCGTCGCCGGCACTACAGTCAAGCGACAGCCTCGGTCAACCAACATACGCAAGATATTGCGTTTGGCTCCAAAGTCATAGGCGACCACGTGATAGGGCAGCTCACCTTCTACGGCAGCCTCGGGCAAGCCTTGATGAAGCTGCCAAGAGCCTTGCGTCCAGCGGTAACTTTCTTTGGTGGTCACTTCTTTGGCGAGATCCATTCCCTTTAAGCCAGGAAAGTCCTGCGCCTTCGCCAGCGCCAATGCCTCATCTACACTATCGCCGGCCACAATACAGCCGTTCTGCGCGCCCTTTTCTCGCAATAATCGCGTGAGTTTGCGCGTATCAATATCGGCAATGCCGAGAATGTTGTGATGTTTGAGGTAATCAGAAAGGGACTGTTGATTGCGGAAGTTGCTGGCTAACAGGGGGAGATCACGAATGACGAGGCCTTGGGCGTGGACTTGGCTAGATTCTTCGTCTTCGGTGTTGGTGCCGGTGTTGCCAATGTGGGGATAGGTGAGTGTCACGATCTGACGGGAATAAGAGGGGTCGGTGAGTATTTCTTGATATCCCGTCATCGAGGTATTGAAAACCACTTCTCCCACCGCGGTGCCATCAGCGCCGATCGGGGTACCGTGGAACACTGTCCCATCTTCTAGGACTAAGAGCGCAGACTTGCTCAAGACAACCTCCAGTTATATAGAAATGCACTTTTTACGACTAACGTTGCATTCACGTATTCCATCTAAGATCAAAACCCGCGTCAAGCTGAATTTTGACAAATTGCGCGCATTCTAGGGACGAGGCGGCTAGCTGTCAATCAAAGCACAGTATTTTTCTTTATTTTATTAGTCACTCACTAACAAAGCGCCATCAAAGCACYATAAAAACAAACCTAAACCGCGATTTACGGACAAAAAACACCCAAATCGAGCACTGAGATTCTTTTATTGCTCGTGTTTTCTCTCTTTAAAATGAAATCAAACTCGCAAACGTTTACCTTGCATGACTAAATGCTGATGAAGGCGACTTTGTCACTTAAAGTTCACGGAAGGCGCATAAAGAATAAGAAATAAGGAAATGGAAAGAAAACAGGGCAAAGCAAACAAGAGGGGATAAAAAAACATCGCGCCGAAGCGCGATGAATAATTATTTAAGATTGAGGACATCTTGCATTGTGTATAAACCGCGTTGATGCTGATTGAGCCATACCGCGGCACGTACCGCCCCTTTAGCAAAGGTATTACGATTAGAGGCCTTGTGTGTGATTTCGACACGCTCGCCAATATCGGCAAACATCGCTGTGTGTTCGCCGACAATGTCCCCAGCTCGAATGGTCGCGAAGCCAATTTCGTCTTTACTCCGCTCGCCAGTGATCCCCTCACGGGCATAAACCGCCACGTCACTAAGCTGGTTCCCCATCGCCCCCGCGATCGCTTCACCCATACCGAGTGCGGTACCTGATGGTGCGTCCACTTTATGGCGATGGTGCGCTTCAACAATTTCAATGTCGCACTCGTCTCCCATCACTTTCGCCGCCTGCTCAAGCAACTTGAAGACAAGGTTCACACCCACACTGTAGTTGGGCGCCATCACCATCGCTGTCGAGGATGCCGCCTCTTCAATGGTTTGTTTTTGCGCCTCATCAAAGCCGGTGGTACCGATAACCAGTTGCTTACCGACCTCTTGGCACAGCGTTAAATTGGCCAAGGTTGCAGCGGGAGCGGTAAAATCAATCACCACGTCAAAGTCGTCACTGACTTTGCGCAAATCGTCCACCACATTGACGCCCAAGCGGCCGATCCCTGCCAGCTCGCCTGCATCGGTGCCGACTAAGCTAGATTCCGGCCTTTCGCTCGCCGCCCCTAACACGGCACCTGGATACTGTGAAACCGCTTGGATAAGGTTGCGCCCCATGCGCCCAGCCGCACCGGCTATGGCAATACGTACCATGATTTTCCCCTTTGTCACTTTGCCAGTTCACTGGCTCCTTCTCGGTAACCCACCACTCTAGCGCGTTCCTTGGCACTTGTATATTGGCGAAAAAAAGGGAAGCACTTGCTCCCCTCATCGTCTTGCTCATCACCCTAAGTGACTTCACGAATTTGTAGCTCTTTAGGCACTTCAAAAAACATGTTTTCTTCACGCCCAGCAAGGTTATCAACATGGGTCGCACCCAGCTGCTTGATACGCTCGATAATTTGATCCACTAGCTCTTCTGGTGCCGACGCACCGGCCGTGATCCCCACCGTATGCTTGCCTTCAAACCAAGCCGGATCAATATCTTCTGCCGTGTCAGTTAAATAACCTGGCGTTCCCAGTTTTTCGGATAACTCACGCAGACGGTTTGAGTTAGAGCTATTTTTTGAGCCGACAACCACCATCACGTCACAGCTTTGCGCTAAATCGCGCACCGCATCTTGGCGGTTCTGGGTGGCGTAACAAATGTCGTCTTTGCGTGGTCCTTGGATGTTAGGAAACACCTTACGCAGAGTATCAATCACATCCGCGGTTTCGTCGACCGACAGGGTGGTTTGACTGACATAATGCAGGTTATCCGGATCGCTCACCTCCAAGGTATACACATCCTCTGGGGTTTCGACCAAATACATCCCACCGGTTTCACTGGCGTATTGTCCCATGGTGCCTTCCACTTCAGGGTGGCCGGCATGGCCTATCAGTACCACTTCCATGTTCTTACGGCTGGCACGCGCGACTTCCATATGCACCTTGGTCACTAGCGGGCAGGTCGCATCAAACACGGTTAACTGACGCGACTTGGCCTCATTGCGTACGGCCTGAGACACGCCGTGGGCGGAGAAAATCACAATACTGTCATCAGGCACTTCGCTGATCTGCTCAACAAAAATCGCCCCACGCTGCTTTAAGCCTTCCACCACAAAACGGTTATGCACCACTTCATGACGGACATAAATGGGAGGCTGATAGATTTCTAGCGCGCGCTCAACAATACTGATGGCACGGTCAACCCCTGCGCAAAAACCACGGGGATTGGCAAGTAAGATCTTCATGTGTCCGCCTTTATTGCACACTTATAATTTCAACATAAAAAATGACGGTTTTCCCAGCCAGCGGGTGGTTAAAATCAACCGTGACGGAATCGCCCGTCACTGCCGTCACAATCCCCGGGATCTCCTGTCCTTGCGGCCCACTAAAGGCAATGATCGCCCCTTCTTCTGCGGGCGTTTCTCCACCAAAGTGACGGCGATCCATGTGATGGATGTTATCCGGGTTAGGTTGGCCGAATGCATCCTCTGGTGCCAAGGTGAAGCTGCTCGACTCCCCTTCTTTTAAGCCAAGAAGGCAAGTTTCAAAGTTTTCCGTCAAACTCCCGTCGCCCATTACCAGCTTCGCCGGTTTACCCGCATTGTGGGTGGTATCGGCGACCGAGCCATCTTCAAGCTTGATGGTAAAGTGCATAATGACTTCGCTAGACGCTGTGATTGCTGTCATGATTCATCCTTTTAGAACGTCGCGGTAACGGGGATAGATACGCATCACTCATGTTTGGTCGATGACTGGCCTTGACGAAAACTATCCAAAATAATCAACGCCGCGCCCACGCAAATCGCCGAATCGGCGAGATTAAACGCTGGCCAGTGCGACTGACCGAGATAGAAATCTAGAAAGTCAATCACATAGCCATGCACAAGACGATCAAACAGATTACCCAGGGCCCCGCCAATGATCATTGCATAAGCAATATTGACCATGCGTTTATCGGCCGGGGTATGCCGCATCCAATACGCCAATAACCCGCTCACCCCCAGTGCAATAACACTGAAAAGCCAACGTTGCCAGCCACCCGCATCACTTAAAAAACTGAACGCCGCGCCATGATTGTGCACGTACGTCAGGTTAAAGAAAGGCAATACTTCAATCCGATTCGCAAACCCGTATTCCATGGTTTGCATCACCAGCCACTTGCTGCCGATATCAAGTGCAAAGACCAGTGGCGCCAGCCAAAGCCAGCGCCATCCTGATTGTGAGAGGGAAAGAGTCTGCATCACACAAATTGGCGAGTTTCGCCTTCTCCTGCAATATTGGTCACGCATCGGCCACAGATCTCTTCATGACCTGCAATGGTGCCGACATCAGCAACGTGGTGCCAACAGCGCTCACACTTGGCCGCGCTTGATGCCGCCACTTCTACGGCCAATCCGTCGAGTTCCGTCTGCGTGGCAGACGCTGGCGCGTCACCGGCGACCACAGTTGCTTTCGAGGTCAGCAATACAAAGCGAAGCTCATCACCCATCAAGCGCAGCTTCTCGGCAAAATCAGCGGGGGCATAGAGGGTGACTTCCGCTTCTAATGAGCCACCAATGACTTTTTCATTCCGCGCTTGCTCAAGGGTTTTGTTCACTGCATCACGCACATCGAGCAATTTCGCCCAGAAAGCCTGATTCAGCACAGCCTGCTGCTCTAGGTCAAACAAGCCGTCATACCAGACTTCGGTGAACACAAACGGGTTACGCTCACCCGGCATTTCATTCCAGATCTCATCGGCGGTAAATGACATAATCGGTGCCATCCAGCGTACCAGTGCTTCTACGATGTGGAAAAGCGCCGTTTGACAACTGCGGTGCGCGTGGCTGCCTGCTTTGGCGGTGTACTGACGATCCTTGATGATATCGAGGTAGAACGAGCCCATCTCAATCGAGCAGAACTGCATTAAGCGCTGGGTTACTTGGTGGAAGTTACACGCATCATACGCGGCAGTGATCTCTTGTTGCGCCTCGAGGGCGCGGCTCACTGCCCAGCGATCGACCGCCACCAAATCGTCTGGTGCAACCAAGTCAGTTTTAGGATCAAAACCGTGTAGGTTAGCGAGCAAGAAGCGCGAGGTATTACGGATACGACGATAAGCATCAGCACTGCGCTTGAGAATTTCATCCGACACACTGATCTCACCCGTGTAATCGGTTGATGCCACCCACAAACGAAGAATGTCAGCGCCCAGCTTATTCATCACATCTTGCGGCATGATGGTGTTACCCAGCGACTTCGACATTTTGCGACCGTTACCATCAACGGTGAAGCCATGCGTCAGTACGCGGCGGTAAGGCGCTTGGCCTTTAATTGCCACTGACGTCATCAGCGATGACTGGAACCAGCCACGATGTTGATCCGAGCCTTCCARGTACATATCGGCTTCTTGACCGTTAAACTCATCACGCTGATTGACCACGGCATAGTGCGTCGCACCAGAATCAAACCACACATCTAGGGTATCCAAAACTTTCTCATACTGGTCAGCGTCATCGCCTAGCAGTTCGTTTAGATCGAGATCCCACCACGCTTGAATACCGGCTTTTTCTACACGCTGAGCCACCTGCTCAATCAGGTTGAGCGTATCCGGGTGTAGCTCGGAGGTTTCTTTATGCACGAACAGGGCAATGGGTACGCCCCAAGTACGCTGGCGCGAAATACACCAGTCTGGACGCCCTTCTACCATCGACTCAATGCGGCTTTGTCCCCAGTCCGGGATCCACTCAACGTTCTTGATCTCTTGCAACGCGTTGTCACGCAGGCCTGCTTTGTCCATGGCAATAAACCATTGCGGCGTCGCGCGGAAAATAATCGGTGTTTTGTGGCGCCAGCAATGCGGGTAGCTGTGCTCATACGCGTGATGATGCAGCAACGCCCCGTGCGTTTTCAGCGCTTCAATCACATTATCGTTGGCTTTGAACACGTGTTGACCAGCAAACAGTGGCGTATCCGGCAGATAAACACCATTGCTGCCAACCGGGTTAGCGACTTCGAGATCGTATTTTTGTCCTACCACAAAGTCTTCTTGACCATGACCCGGCGCCGTGTGAACCACACCCGTACCAGACTCGGTGGTAACATGATCACCCAGGATCACTGGCACATCAAAATCGTAAAAAGGATGCTGCACACGTTGCAGCTCTAGCGCTTCACCTTTACAAAAACCAAGGTTGTGATAGTGCTCAATGCCCGCGCGATCCATCACATCTTTTGCCAGCTCTGCGGCAAGGATCAAGCGCTGTGGCTGGTCACCTTCGACTTGGACTAAGACATATTCCAAGTCCGCCGCGACCGCGACCGCACGGTTAGCCGGCAAGGTCCAAGGGGTGGTGGTCCAGATCACCGCTGACACTGGGCCTTCACCTTGGTGATCGCCTGCTAGGGTAAATACGTTAACCAATGCTTGCTCATCCACCGCGCGGAAAGTCACGTCAATCGACGGTGATGTCTTATCTTGGTACTCAACTTCGGCTTCCGCGAGCGCTGAGCCACAGTCTGTACACCAGTGCACAGGCTTGAAGCCTTTGTGTAGATGGCCATTACCGGCAATTTTACCCAATGCACGGATAATATTGGCTTCGGTATTAAAATCCATGGTCAGGTAAGGCTTATCCCACTCACCTAACACGCCAAGGCGTTTAAAGTCCGCTTTTTGGCCTTCCACTTGTTTGGCGGCATATTCACGGCACTTTTCGCGGAACTCGGCGGTAGAAACTTTCTGACCTGGCTTGCCAACTTTTTTCTCTACCATCAACTCGATAGGCAGACCGTGGCAGTCCCAGCCAGGGACGTACGGTGCGTCATAGTCCGCCAGCGTTTTCGATTTAATAATAATGTCTTTGAGAATTTTATTAACAGAGTGACCAATATGAATGTTGCCGTTCGCGTACGGAGGACCGTCGTGCAAAATAAATGTTTTTTTGCCTTTCTTCGCTTGACGGATTGCACCGTAAAGATCTTCATCGTACCAACGCTTGAGCATATCAGGCTCACGCTTAGCAAGATTACCTCGCATCGGAAACGCGGTTTCCGGCAGGTTTAAGGTATCTTTGTAGTCACTCATTGATTATTGATTCCGTATGGAGGTTACACTCTAGACATTATTGGCATCAGCCAGCCACGCACGCGCGGCTGATGCATCTCGTTGAATTTGCATTTTTAACGCGTCTACTGACGCAAATTTGGTCTCGTCACGCAACTTATGTAACAAGCTCACTTCAAGCTGTTTGCCATATAAGTCGAGCGTGTGATCAAAAAGGTGTACTTCGAGTTGCTGGTGCGTGCCGTTGACCGTCGGGCGATGTCCTACATTTGCCACTCCAGGTAATGATTGCCCGTCGATGGCCACCGTTACCGCATAAACACCAGACACAGGTGAAACGCGACGTTTAAGCAACACATTCGCCGTAGGAAAACCAATCGTTCGCCCCAGCTTGCGCCCGTGGGCAACCCGGCCACAAATACTATAAGGACGCCCCAGCATATCGGCCGCGGCTTTCATTTCACCCGCGGAAAGCGCATCACGAATCGCGGTGCTACTCACGCGACGATCACTGACACAAAAGCTTTCAGTGCTGACAACCGCAAAGTCATGCTCTTGTCCGGCTTGCGCTAAACGGGAAAAATCGCCCGCTCGCTTCAGGCCAAAGCGAAAGTCGTCACCCACAACCAGAAACTTAACACCCAATTGATTGACCAACAAGCGGTCCACAAAGGCATCTGGACTCATGGCGGCGAAGGCCGGGGTAAAACTGACGCACAACAACCTATCGACGCCCAGTTTGGCAAGCTGGGTGTATTTATCCCGCAATCGCGATAATCGCGCAGGCGCTTGCTCACCAAGGAATAACTCGAGCGGTTGCGGCTCGAACAGCATCACAGTCGCAGGCAAGTCAAGGGCTCTGGCCTTCTCAACCACTTGACGCAAAACAGCCTGGTGACCTAGGTGGACACCATCAAAATTCCCGATGGTCAGTACACAGCCTCGGTGTTGCGCCCGGATGTTGTGGATGCCTCGAATTAATTCCATCGCCTGCTGACTATTTGAACTATTAAAACTGGCGGATTATATACTAGTCAGCGCCGGCAATCAGCCCTGGATTGATAATCCGCGCTTTCTATCATCCACGGTGTCGAATATCACTCAACCGCACACCGACCAACAAGGCGGTGATAAGATAAAGCGCACCGCCCCCCACAATAAGCCCGCCTAACGTTACGCTTCGCGATAGCAAGGACATAGACACCCATTGAGACAACGCAGGCATCACCAGGTACAACCCGCCGATCATCACGCTCACCGCCAACACGAGTTTGCTAATAAAGCCGAGGGTCGCCCGCGATAACTGATAAATACCTTGTCGGTGCAACCCGTGATAGAGCAGGCCGGCGTTAATCAACGCAGAAAGTGCGGTCGCCATGGCCAGCCCGACATAACTAAACAAGTAAGCAAAAATGGCGTTAAAAACCATGTTACTCACCATGGCAATGACCCCGTACTTAACAGGCGTTTTAGTATCTTGGCGGGCGTAGTAGCCAGGCGCAAGGACCTTAATCACCATAAAGTTGACCAAACCACACGCATAGGCCATCAAGGATAAACTCGCCGCCTCTACGTCGGGGACACCAAATTCACCCCGCATAAAGAGCACCATCAACATCGGTTTGGCCAGCACGATCAACCCTGCCATCGCTGGGATCCCAAGGAGCAACACCATACGCACCCCCCAGTCCATGGTGGCGGAAAATTGCTGAGGCGATTGATCCACATGCTTTTTCGATAACGCAGGGAGAATAACGGTGGCGATGGCGATGCCAAACAAACCGAGCGGAAACTCAAGCAAGCGATCAGAGTAATACAGCCAACTGATCGATCCTGTCATCAAGAAACTGGCGATAAAGGTATCGAATAATAGGTTAATTTGGCTCACCGAGACCCCGAAAAGCGCCGGAATCATTAGCTGACGTATTTTCACTACCCCAGGATGACGCCATCCCCATTTAGGTTTGACCAACATGCCTTCTTGAGCGAGAAAAGGCAGTTGAAATAAAAGCTGAACCGCCCCCCCAACAAAGACACCAATCGCCAGTCCAATTTCAGGTTGGGCAAGATGCGGGGAGAGCCCTATCGCCGCCGCGATAATCGCGATATTCAAAAAAACAGGGGTAAAGCTCGACACAGCAAACTTGTTTAGCGTGTTGAGTATTGCCCCGGATAAAGCCACAAAGGTAATAAACCACAAATAAGGGAAGGTAATTTTGAGCATCAAGCTGGCAAGCTCGAATTTAGCCCCATCAGGTCGCCCTTCTAACCAATCAACAAACCAACCGGTCCCAAATAACGCCGCTAACACTGGCGAGCCAACCACCCCGAGCAAGGTGACAAGGGTGACCAAGCCACCCAAGGTGCCCACCACATTCGCCACCAGCTCACGCGATTGTGCGCGCGTGTCATCTTCTTTGTCGAGCGCTTGATATTCGGTTAATACGGGCACAAACGCTTGTGAGAAGGCCCCTTCCGCGAACAAACGGCGCAGAAAATTCGGAATTTTGTTGGCGAAAAAGAACACATCGGCGGCCGCTCCTGCCCCCATCAAATTCGCGATCACCACATCACGAACCAACCCTAAAACACGGGACACCAAAGTCATGGTGCTCACGATGAGCCCAGAGCGTAAAAGTCGCTTACTCACGGTTACCTCTTGAAAACACGTGCCCAATGCGCGTCACTGTCGCGCCTTTATTGTTTCTTTCCGCTGTCGCGCCATCGCTGACATCGATAAGAAATGGAAATATAGGTGACGTCGGGGCTGAAATGCTGATAGAATCAGCCGCCATATTAACTGTGATAACCCCGCAGCGCCAACACATCGTTGGAGCGGCGGATCTTTGCACAAATGAATTGACAATAGAGGTAAAAAGAGGCATAGTCCTCCGCCTTGAAATGTCACCGAACAAAAAGATTTGGGAGTTAGACCCTTGGCGAATATCAAATCTGCTAAGAAGCGTGCGATCCAGTCTGAGAAGCGTCGCCAGCACAACGCAAGCCGTCGCTCTATGATGCGCACCTATATGAAGAAAACTGCTTCAGCTATCGCTGCAGGCGACAAAGAAGCAGCAACCGCTGCTTTTGCACAAGTTCAGCCTATTCTTGATCGTTCAGCCACCAAAGGCCTGATCCACAAGAACAAAGCCGCTCGTTACAAAGCAGCATTTGCAGCACAAATTAAAGCGCTGTAATCTTGCTCTTTGCAAAGAGATAAAAAAAACCGGCCTCGGCCGGTTTTTTTATGGCTTAAGGATTGGGTGAATCCACGGTTTCCTTACAATACAGATCATGTAGTAACTGGATAACCGCCTCGACTTCATCACTTTTTAGCGAGTAATACACGGTTTGCGCTTCTTTACGCGTGGCCACCAGGCCATCTTTACGAAGCCAAGCAAGGTGTTGAGACAGCGCCGACTGGCTTAGAGGCACGCGATCTACGAGCTGCCCCACCGACAACTCTCCTTGCAATAAATAACACAGAATGAATAGGCGTTTCTCGTTAGCCATGGCCTTGAGCAAGTTTACCGCCTTCGGCCCATTCTGCTGCATACGGGCTAAATCCATTCAACTTCCATCATTGATTAATACTCATTGCCGTGAGTCTAGCACGATCTTTATGTCAGCTTGTAACTAAACAAATAAGCGACTGTAATCTGCCTCACAAATCCGCTTGACCGCTGGGTGCTGGATCATCCGCTCAGCGAATATCACATAGTATTCTTCTTTAACCGCGCTCAGCTCAACAATTTGCACCGCCTGTCCCAACCGGGTCACTTCTTCAGCATACGTGGTGGGCGCAATGAATAGTGCCTGATGACTAATGCCAAAAGCTTTCATCAGTGCAGAGTCATCAAACTCACCCAGTATATTGGGTACTATCCCTTGTTGATCAAACCATTGGGTGAGTTTTCGCCCCATGGCGGTAGCTTTACTCGGCATCAATATCTTTTGCGTAGCCAGACGGATAGGTAACGGCACATCGGGGGGCTCAGCAGGATTAGAGGAATACAAACTCATGCTACTCTCACCAAGCTTGACGCTAAATAACCCGGCCTGTTGCGTGGAATCGACTGGGCAGTCGGACAGGATCATATCCAATTTATGCTGAGAGAGCTGTTCGAGTAGCATCTCGTGCGTCGATTCAAAACAACGTAGGTGGATGGCATTATCGTTCGGGATAGCATGAAGCAAGATTTGACTGATCAAACGCTTAGATAAGGCATCAGCCACCCCTACATCAAATAAGATGTTTTCTTGTTGGCTATAGTTAACAATATCCAGCATCTCATAACTCAAGCCAAACATACGGTCCGCATATTGAAAAACGAGCTGACCCAGTTCGGTGGGCTCAACATAACGGCCATTGCGTTTAGTCAGCTTGCCATTTAAGCGCTGTTCCAGCGCTCGGATTTGCCCTGTCACGGTTTGTGGTGTTAAACAAAGTTTGTCCGCCCCTTGGGTGATAGAACCTTGCTTGCAGACCATCCAAAAATAGTAAAGGTGGTTGTAGTTTAGGTGAGCCATGCTGATTGATAAAAAAACGCCAGACGAGCAGCTTACGCTGCCCCTCTGGCGCCTTCAAGTTCCATGCACGTTTTAGTCTTTCACATCATCTTTATCGAGCGGCTTTCTCACCCGCTCTCCGGCTCGATGCTCTAACGCTCGCTCTGAAAAGCTCGACCCATTGTCGACATTGTCTTTGTCGTTTAATGAGGCTGTCATTGCTTTTCCATCTGCCACGCCCGCTAGGTAGGCTTGGCACACGTCGCTGTTATCCTTTTCTCCGTGGCAGTACATCTCTTGGTTCGCCGCCATGGCAGCGCCAGAGACGGCAACCAGGCTAGTAATCAATGCTAGTGTCGCCTTCTTCATACTCGTCTCCTCGTTCATCAGCAAGCGCGCTGGCTGGCGGCAATGCAAAGTGCAAGACCGCATAACCAATCACCGCGGCCAAGGTTGATCCTATCAAGATCCCCAGACGAGAGAGTGTGACGAACTCGCCATTCACACCGACAAAGGCCAGTGACGAGATAAAAATCGACATGGTAAAACCAATACCACAAAGCACTGACACCGCGAAGATGTGGGTGAAATTCACACGTGCTGGTAATTTGGCAATGCCTAGTTTCACCGCTGCCCAGCTAAAGCTAAAGATACCCAAAGGCTTACCAATCAGCAGACCTAGAGCGATACCTAGCGGCAACATTTCAGTTAAGTTGGCCAAAGAGACGCCATCCAAAGACACCCCGGCATTGGCAAAGGCGAAGATAGGCAGGATCAAATACGACACATAAGGATGGAGGGCGTGCTCCATTTTTTTCAACGGTGATGGGTCATCATCCGTTTTCCCCTTAAGTGGGATAGCAAAACCAAGCACCACACCGGCAAGGGTCGCGTGAACACCTGACTGCAGAACACTGAACCACAGCAGCAAGCCGACCACCACATAGGCAGTGATACTGGTGACTTTGCGCATATTCATCGCCACCAAGACCAAGGTAGCCGCAAATGCGCCCGCTAAAGCAACCACAGACAAATCACTGCTGTAGAACAGTGCAATGATCACTATTACGCCAAGATCGTCAATAATCGCTAACGCGAGCAAGAAGACCTTTAACGCCAAAGGGACACGATTACCCAGCAATGCCAACACACCCAACGCAAAGGCAATATCGGTCGCGGCCGGGATCGCCCACCCCGATACCGCGAGTGGATCGCCCCAGTTAAAGGCGAGGTAGACCAATGCGGGTGCAAGCATCCCCCCAATGGCGGCGACCGCCGGGAAGGTCGCTTTATCTTTCGAGTTTAAGGCACCTTGCACCAACTCACGCTTCACTTCCAAACCAATCAGCAGGAAAAAAATCACCATTAAGCCATCGTTGATCCAATGACCAACCGATAAACCGGCTATATAGGTATGAAGGGTGCCGTCATATAAGGGCTGTAGATCCGAGTTCGCTACGAACATCGCCAATACCGCCGCAATAATCAGCACAATACCTCCTGCGGATTCCATTTTCAGAAACTGACGAATGACATCAGTCATTTAAGCACTCCATACAAAAAAAGTGGATTTCCGTAGTCTAGTCAGCCAGACCACTTTTAGAAAAATCGTTTGTTCTGATAGTAAACATCGGGAAAACCGATATGAAAACTAACTTACCATTGATTTATTCGCAGTCTAATCTTTTTTTACCTTGTTACCCGCCCTGCTTCTAGCATAGTGCCATCGAGCGCGCGCCTGTTACATTTTTTACGCGGATTTTTTTACGGCACCGAACGGGCACAAATAATACTTAAAATCAGCAAGCTAACTGACGCGAATTCCACTGATAACCTCGTCCAGATCGGATTTTCAAACCACTGCAGTATTTGTGTCATATTTCTGAAATATTACCTTCTTACTATCGCCGCAGATTTTTGCTTTGACACTAAACTGACATCGAACTGTCACGGAGATATCTTATGACTCCCCATGCTACAGCGGTAGAGGCAACCCAGAGCTCCTCAAATTGGTTCCGTTGGACCAAGCTTGCCGTCATGCTTTACCTCCTACTTGTGGCCGTTGCCATGGTAGGAAGCGGCTTTAAATGGGCCGTCGGCGACGAAGCTAAGACGCTCTTTGCGTTTGCCTCTCATCCCGTAGCTAGCTTAATGATTGGTATTGTTGCTACCGCAYTGATCCAATCGTCAAGTACAGTCACCTCAATTATAGTGGGCTTAGTCGCGGGTGGCCTCCCCGTTGAAGCGGCCATTCCGATGGTCATGGGGGCGAACGTAGGCACCTCGGTGACCAACACTATCGTCAGCCTTGGTCATGCCCGCTGTAAGGTGGAGTTCAGTCGCGCATTTAGCTGCGCCACCGTTCATGATTTCTTCAACCTGTTCGCCGTTGCTATCTTCCTGCCATTAGAGATGGCGTTCGGTTTGCTGAACAAGATTTCCGAGTGGTTGGTTTCACCGCTGACGCAAGCCAGTGACATGAGCATTAAAGGGTTGAACTTTGTTAAGCCGCTGACAAAACCCGTGGTTAACGCGGTGCAATCACCGCTTGAAGCCGCCCTGCCTGGTAACATTGGTGGCGCTATCATGATTGTCATGGGGATTGCTGCCATCGTGATTGCGATTACCATCATGGGCAAAGTGATGAAAAAGCTGATGGTCGGTCGTGCCAAAGACATGCTGAAAAACGCGATTGGTCGTGGTCCACTGCACGGTATTTTCTCAGGCTCTGTGGTCACTGTTTTGGTGCAGTCTTCATCGACAACCACCAGTTTAATGGTGCCGCTGGTCGGCTCAGGGGTGCTGAAAGTCCGTGACATCTACCCCTTCACCTTAGGGGCCAACATTGGGACTTGTATTACTGCCCTACTCGCCGCCACGGCGGTTACCGGTGAGTTCGCGGTCTTTGCCCTCCAAATCGCGTTAGTGCACTTAAGCTTCAACATCTTGGCGACGGCACTTATCTTCGGTATTCCGTTCTTGCGTGAATTGCCGCTCAAAGGGGCCGACTGGTTAGGCCAATTAGCAGCCAAATCAAAAGCGGCGGTACTGGCTTACATCGGCCTCGTCTTTGTGATTGTGCCAGGAAGCATTGTGCTGTTGTCACAGTGATGGGTTGACCTCCCGCCCAAGCACAAACAAACCACCGCCCGTGCGGTGGTTTTTTATTGGAGATAAAACGTTAGGTCGCGATATAGCGCGTGAATCCGATACGACGTGGCTAAATGGCGATCGGTGCTTTAATCGTTGGGTGCGGCTCGTACCCTTCAATCTCAAAATCATCAATTTGATAATCGAAAATAGACGCCGGTTTACGCTTGATCACCAAGCGAGGCAGCGCACGTGGTTCACGTTTAAGTTGCTCGTAAACAATCTCGTCGGTTAAATGGTTGTGATAAAGATGCACGTCACCAAAGGTATGGACAAAATCACCCACCGCTAAATCGCATTGTTGCGCAATCATGTGAGTGAAAAGCGCATAGCTGGCAATGTTAAACGGCACTCCCAAGAAGTAATCGGCGCTGCGCTGATATAACTGGCAGGAAAGCTTGCCATCGGCCACATAGAACTGGAACAAACAATGACAAGGCGCTAAGGCCATCTTGCCTTGTTCGGCGTTCTCTGTTGGGCTTATCGACTCATCAGGCAAGTCAGCAGGGTTCCAAGCGGTAATGATATGACGACGTGAATTAGGTTTCGTTTTAATTTGCTCGATCAGTTGTTCGATTTGATCCACGGTCGAGCCATCAGGACACGCCCAAGACCGCCACTGCGCACCATACACAGGCCCCAGATCACCGCTTTCGGTTGCCCACTCATCCCAGATACGCACTTTATTATCTTGCAAATACTGCACGTTAGTATCGCCGTTAAGAAACCATAAAAGCTCGTGGATAATGGCGCGCGTGTAGAGTTTCTTGGTAGTCAGTAGCGGAAAACCAGCAGCAAGATCAAAGCGCAACTGTCGACCAAACACAGATCGTGTTCCCACGCCGGTGCGGTCCCCTCTATCCGTCCCGTTATCGAGAATATCCTGCATCAAAGCCTGATACTGCTTCATAGTGTTTCCTATCATTGGCCAAACGAACAAAAGGCACCGCTGAGGTGCCTTGGTGGTTTACTTACTATAACCGATTCGCGCTATTCGGTCACTTGGCGGGTTGGCGACGGTACGCCCATCCCACCATCACAGCCCCCGCAATGATCATCGGTAATGACAACAGTTGCCCCATGCTGAAAATGCCGGCAAACAAGCCTAGGTGCGCATCAGGCTCACGGAAATACTCCACAATAAAGCGGAACGTCCCGTAGCCTGTCAAGAAAAGCCCTGATACTGCGCCCATCGGGCGCGGCTTTTTGATATAGAGGTTGAGAATGATAAACAGGACGACACCTTCTAGCGCAAACTCATAAAGCTGTGAGGGGTGCCGCGGCCAAGGGCCACCACTTGGGAATACCATCGCCCATGGGACATCGGTCACCCGTCCCCAAAGTTCACCATTGATAAAATTCCCTAGGCGACCTGCGCCCAGTCCAAACGGCACCAAGGGAGCGATAAAATCGGCGAMGGTAAAAAAGTGACGCTGCGTTTTACGCGCGTACCACGCCATAGCGGTGATTACACCCAGCAAGCCCCCGTGGAAGGACATGCCACCTGTCCACACTTTGAATAAAAACAGCGGATCAGCAACAAATGCATCAAATTGATAAAATAGGACGTAGCCAATGCGTCCCCCGAGCACGACCCCCAAAAAGCCAGCAAAAAGCAGATCACTGACCTCTTCTTTACTCCAACCGCTATTCGGTTTGGCCGCCCGATGATTCGCAAGCCATAAGGCGAACACAAAGCCAAGCAAATACATTAAGCCGTACCAGCGCACGGCTAACGGACCCAGTTCAACTAAGATGGGGTCGATTGATGGAAAGATGATGTAGCCTTCGGCCATGAATGGGATCCTTTATTTCAACAACATGCTGACGCCGACGATAACAAGAAAGACGGCAAAAATACGTTTTATTTGTGCTGTGGGTAGCCTCACCGCCAGTTGAGCACCGACCCGTGTCATCAACACCGACGTTGACACGACGCCAAGTAACGCAGGCAAATACAAATATCCGACACTGAGCGCGGGCAAGGGTTCCGTTTGACGCCAGCCCAACCACACAAAACTCATCATGCCACCCAGCGCCAACACCGCGCCCCCCGCCGAGGCACTGCCGATGGCTTGGTGCATACTGACGCCGCGCCAATGCAGGTATGGGACAGTAAAAGAGCCGCCCCCAATGCCCGCTAAGCTGGAGAGTGTCCCGATCAGTGTGCCCGCAAAGGACAACCGCCACCAATGCGGTAAAGGGCGCGCGCGATAGGGACGCCGATTGAGCAACATTTGTAGCGCCATGGCAAGCACTATCACGCCAAACAGGCGAGGCAACCAGTCGTGTGGTAGCCGATCCGCCAGCCCAGCCCCCAGGATGCCGCCCAGCATCATACCAGGGACGAGCGCTTTAACCGCTTCAAGGTGAACATTCCCCAGACGAAAATGGCGCCACGCAGAGGCGCTTGAGGTCAGTACAATGGTGGCAAGTGAGGTGGCGAGCGCGATAGGCATCACCACAGTAGGGGCAATACCGAACACGGGAAGCAAGAAGGTCAGGGCGGGCACCACGACTAAGCCCCCACCAATACCCAGCAGGCCAGATAAGGTCCCCACACAGGCCCCTAGCAACATACACACCACAAACAGCAGCACGGTTAGGCTGGTGATCATCGCATTTGTCCGATTTTGACCAACGCCTCTAACCCTTGCGCAGCGAGAAAGGCCTCAGTAGCGGCGCGGATTTCGCTTGGGTGATCCAGCGTCAACATCTGATTGGCCTGCATGACCAAGCGCTCATGGGGTAAGCGGCTTAGCAAGTATTTAATTTTGGCCACATTGCGGGTGTTCATACTCAGTTGGTGGTACCCCAAGCCCACCAATAGTGAGGCCCCCACTGGATCGCCGGCTAGCTCACCACACACACTGACAGGTAATTGATGACGCGTTCCCACCGCGGCAATCGACGCTAATGCGTGTAATACCGAGGGATGCAAAGCATCAAAAATATCAGCCACGCGCGCATTGTTGCGATCAACCGCTAATAGATATTGAGTGAGATCATTGGTGCCGACCGAGAGAAAATCCACATCTCGGGCAATGCTATCAAGCAGATATAAAATAGAAGGCACCTCAACCATGATCCCCAATAAAGGAATGTTGAGACTCTGCCCGGCGTGCTGGGCCTCTTGGCTGACCTCTTGATAAGCTCGGCTAATGAGCGCTTTTGCCTCCAGTAGCTCGTTACGTCCCGAGATCATGGGTAACAATAGCTTTAAATTATTGAGGCCGATACTGGCACGTAACATCGCACGTACCTGAATTAAAAAGATATCTGGATGATCGAGGGTAAAGCGGATCCCCCGCCAGCCTAAAAACGGATTGTCCTCTTCAACACTTAAATACGGTAATGGTTTATCGCCGCCAATATCCAAGGTGCGCATCACCACAGGTTTATCGGGATAACTGGCAAGAATCGCACGGTATTGTTTGACCTGCTCGTCTTCAGAGGGAAAACGGCGCTGCATTAGAAACGGGACTTCCGTACGAAAGAGCCCAACCCCATCAACCCCTTGATTGATCGCAATTTGGCTATCCGCGCTTAAGCCGGCATTCAAATGCACTTCAACACGTGTGCCATCCTGAGTTTGTCCCGGGGCCGCCAGTGCGGTCTCAAAGGTAGATTGCAGGCTCGCTTCTTCTTGCACCAGGTGCTGATATTCGTTGATCAATGCCTCAGCGGGCTCGATCATCAACATCCCTTTGTGGCCATCGAGGATCACGGTTTTTTGATGAAGCTTGGCGGGAGAAAAGCTGACGCCCATTACCGCCGGGATCCCCAACGCACGTGCCAAGATAGCCGCGTGTGAGTTCGCCGCCCCTTCTTCGGCGACCACACCCGTCAGTAATGCGCGGGGAATTGACGCTAACATGCCCGCCGTTAACTCTCGCGCCAACAGCACAATGGGCGTCGAAACCGGTGGTGGACTCCCCGCCGGTGCGATTAAAAAGTAAAGCAGCCGCTGTCCTAACTCTTTCACATCGCCGGCACGGGCTTTTAGGTAAGGATCATCCATCGCGGCGAAACGGGCAGAAAAGGCTTCAACCGTTTGTCTTACCGCCCATGTGGCGGCATCCCCCTGCTGGATCCGCACCGTCATATCTTCACGCAGCATAGGATCGTTAAGCAGATGAACAAACAAATCAAAAATCGCCAGCGCGTCTTTTTGTAGCTCTTTATCAAAGCGTTTACGCAGACGACGAAACTCGGTACTGGCATCGTCAATCGCCGCATCCAGTCTATCGAGTTCAACTTGTGTATCTAGGTGGCAAGCGGGCGCCACCTCTTCAAGCCGCGGTTGAGAGTCATCACACCAAGCTTGTGCGATGCCAATGCCCGGCGACGCAGGCATTCCCTCCAGTAACACCGGTGACGGGGCTCCCTGCCAGCCACCTTGCGCATCRGCATGGGCAAACACCACCGCCAGCTGTGCGGCTAAGGTCACGAGAAAGGACTCTTCGCTCTCATCAAACTGGCGGGGTTGGTGTTGCTGCACCACCAGCACACCCAACACCTTTTTGCGATAAATGATGGGCGTGCCAAGAAAGGATTGAAACGCATCCTCGCCGGTAGAGGGGAAAGGTTTGAACGCAGGATGCTCACGCGCATACGCCAAATTTAAAGGCTCAGCGCGCTCACCTACCACACCGACCAACCCCTCGCCAAATGCCATCGACACTTGTGCACAAGGGTCGAGGCCTTGTGTTGCCATCAGCTCGAACTGTTGGTGTTCGGCATTGGCAAGATAAACGGAGCAGCACTCGGTACGCATCGCCACGCAAGTTTGTTGCACTAAAGTGTGTAACGCCTGCTCAAGATCTGAAGACGCCGCTACACTTTGCACAATATGTCGTAACTGCGTGAGCACCCGATTTCTCCTCTACACTTATCCTCGCTTATGTCGACGTCGAGGTTTGCGTTCTTTAAACGGCATCGCAAGTGGCGCAAACTCTTTCATCGCGCGCCGATACACCTCGCGCTTAAACGCCACCACTTGCCGCACTGGATACCAATAACTCACCCAGCGCCAACCATCAAATTCAGGCGTGCCTCCGCGCGAGACATTGACGCGTGACTCGTCACATTCAAGTTTTAGCAAAAACCACTTCTGCTTTTGCCCAATACACACGGGCTTAGAATCCCAGCGCACCAAGCGTTTGGGTAACTTATAGCGCAGCCAATGTCGACTGGTCCCTAAGATGCGTACATCTTTCTTGGTCAGACCTACCTCTTCGTACAACTCCCGGTACATCGCTTGTTCAGGGCTTTCCCCTTCATCGATGCCACCTTGTGGAAACTGCCACGAATGCTGACCATATCGACGAGCCCAGAGAACTTGACCGTGGCCGTTACAAATTACTATCCCCACATTGGGACGATAGCCATCGCCATCAATCACTGGACGACCTCAATGGTAAATCTCTACTGAACCTGATTTTTTCACAAAAAGCGGTAAAGGGTAAACAAACATTGTGGATTGAGCGTTGTTTTTGCGCACTCGTCGTCATCTGAGGATAACTTAACCCCTAACAGGAAGTTATAAACATAGCAATGAGAGTTTGCGCACATTTATTCACGCTTTCTGTGGATAGATTTGTGAAGAAGCCAAGAAAAAGTGTACTTATCGAACGATTCAGGATCTTGCAATGGTGTTTAAAATAACCAAATCAAGATAAAAAATATTAAAAATCATTAATTTAAAACAAAACCGAAACAACAAGATCCTTTTCGGGATCGAATGATCATCAAATAAACACAGATCGCTCAAAGATCCACCAACAAGAAAATTATCCACACCGATAGCGCAAAAAAGCGCCAAGTTCGCCATTTTTCCCATTTTTACCGCGATTTATGTACTGTATATTTGATCATGAGAGTGAGCTATCCCATCAATCATCCCTCCTCTGTGGATAACCAGAGGAGAAAGAGTAGGATCATCGAAATGGGATCCACTTGCAGCCGATACGGCAGTTCTTGATAATGCACGCTCATCCGTTAACGAGCAGGATCCCAACACAGTGACACCGCCCCCCGCATCCGAGCAGATATTGATGGAACGCGCGCTTGCCCTTGCTGGTTTGACCCTTGGCGAAGTCAGCGAGACACTGTCGATCCCTTGTCCAGCGTCACTCACACGGGAGAAAGGCTGGATTGGCATGCTACTCGAAACCTGCTTGGGTGCCAACGCGGGCAGCAAACCCGAACAAGACTTCGCACACTTAGGTATTGAGCTAAAAACCATTCCCGTTAACCGTGAGGGAAAACCACTGGAAACCACCTTTGTGTGTGTGGCGCCACTCACTGGGATCGCGGGGATACGCTGGGAAAATAGTCATGTGCGGCAAAAGCTATCACGGGTTTTGTGGGTGCCGGTTGAAGGCGAACGCGATATACCGGTATCACAGCGCTGCATTGGCACGCCATTATTATGGTCTCCTAGCCAAGAGGAAGAAGCGCAACTGCGCGCCGATTGGGAAGAGTTAATGGATTGGGTGGCTCTCGGTCGCGTGACGGAAATCACCGCCCGCCAAGGTGAGTCGCTCCAACTACGGCCCAAAGCGGCCAACGGTAAAGCCCTGACCGACGCTTTCGGGCCCAGTGGTGAGCCGATCCGTGCCTTGCCGCGCGGCTTCTATTTACGCACCCAGTTTACCCACCAGATCTTGCGTCGTTACTTTGTGGATCCGAAATAAGCGTCGATCCGCACGCGTGATACCCCCATCGCTTCGCTTTAAGGGTAACCATCAAAAACGAATGGGCATGTCTTCTCGACAGCCTGGCTCTCCGCCCGTGGCAAACTCATCGTAAGGATCCATCAAGCGCAGTACGCCCTCTTCAATCCCTAACGCTTTAAGTTTTTCTCCCACTTGTCCGACATGATCAAACTGCATCACTTCACCGGTTTGGTCCGAGCGTAAAGGCTCTAATTCATGCTTCACTTCGACTTYGACCGAGTATTTCGCGCCGCCTGCGTGTGCCATCACATAACATTGTGGGCATGAGCGAGGATCCGCGCGCATCCATGCTTTGAGCTGTGAATAGTTCATCTGATTTTCCTCTAGATTACACTTTCTCGTGTCCATCATGCCTAGCAATAACACCGCGCTCAGACCGATACGATCGGACAATCCATTTAGTAATGGTCAATATTTAACCAACTGTCAAGCCACCGCTAAACCGCTTTCGATCATTTTTAAAATTCTCTACTATGGACTGCCATAGGTCGATTGCAGACAAGGAGAAAGGATGCAATACCACCGTTTGCCCCATTCCTCGCTAGAGGTGAGTAAAGTGTGCTTAGGCACCATGACATTTGGTGAGCAAAATAGTGAAGCTGACGCTCATGCGCAGCTCGATCTTGCCTTTGAACGGGGCGTTAATTTTATTGATACCGCAGAAATGTATCCCGTTCCCCCCAGCCAATCCACGCAAGGGTTAACCGAACAGTACATCGGCAGCTGGTTAGAAAAGTCCGGGAAGCGCGATCGTGTTATCCTCGCAACCAAAGTGGCGGGGCCACGCAATGTTCCTTACATCCGTGACAACATGTCGCTTAACCGACGCCATATTCATCAAGCCGTTGAAGATAGCCTGACACGACTAAAAACCGACTATATCGATTTGTATCAAGTGCACTGGCCACAGCGGCACAATAACTGTTTTGGTAAGCTCAATTATCCGTATCAAGATGAACACTCTGGGGTCACCATCCTCGATACCCTGGATGCACTGAATGAACTCGTCCAAGCAGGAAAAATTCGTTATATCGGCGTTTCAAACGAAACGCCTTGGGGCGTGATGCGCTATTTGCATCTGGCAGAGAAGCATGGCCTCACGCGTATCGTTTCTATTCAGAACCCTTATAATTTGCTTAACCGCACCTTTGAAGTCGGCCTGTCGGAAATCAGTCATCATGAAGGGGTGGAATTGCTCGCCTACTCGCCGCTGGCGTTTGGCGCGTTGAGCGGTAAATATTTGCAAGGCGCACGCCCGAAAGGGGCCCGTTGTACACTGCACCAACGCTTCGCACGCTACTTTACCGAGTCAGGGCAAAAGGCCACGCAAGAGTATGTCGATCTCGCCCAACGCCATGGTCTTGATCCGGCACAAATGGCACTCGCGTTCGTCAATAGTCGTCCTTTTGTCGCCTCTAACATCATTGGCGCCACGACGCTAAAACAGCTAGAGAGTAATCTCGATAGCTTGGAGCTGACGCTGAGTGACGATGTGCTTGCTGGTATTGATGAGATCGCTAACCGCTACCCTAACCCCTGCCCTTAGATCGCAAACGGCAGCCCCTTGGGGTTGCCGTCCTGTGTTTTACTCCATACGCCTATTACGCCCGTGTCAATTGCGTCATTTCTTCGCGGACTTGCGGTACGGTTAAGCCGACAATAATTTGAAAGCTATCACCATTACGTACCATGTTTACTGCACCATGCTCTTGAAAATATTGTGTTTCTGCCACTTTTTCTGGCTCATGTACCTTGATACGTAACCGCGTGGCACAATTGGTCAGCAAGGCTATGTTGTCTTTGCCACCTAGCCCTTCAATAAACGCACTCGCTTGTCCACTATCAATCACTCCGCTCGATGAATCACTCTGGTGCGCGCCCTTATAGTCGGCTTTGGTATAAAGCTTCGCCTCTGCGCTACCTCGACCCGGAGTGGGAATATCAAACTTCAAAATCAGCGCGCGGAACACCACAAAGTAGATAGCGGTGAAACTCAAGCCGATGAGCACTTGCACAATATAGGTGTCGCCATGCAAGCTGCCTAGCGGTAGCCAATTTTGAAAAATAAAGTCGATAAGCCCAGTCTGAAAGTTACCTGAAACACCAAACCAATAGGCAATGGTTGCCATGGTTGCCGCCAATACCGCGTGGAGAGCAAACAATGCCGGCGCGATAAACAAGAAGGTAAACTCAATCGGCTCGGTGATCCCAGTAAGAATGGCCGTCAATGCCGCACCAAGCACCAAGCCAAGCACCATTTTCTTGTTTTCTGGCTTCGCGGTTGCGTAAAGCGCCATAGCAATACCCGTACAACCAAAGACTTTCCCCATGCCAGTCAGCATCAAGCCACCTTGCGGGAATTGCTCAGTTAAGGGGGCAGGATTGCTGGCAAAGTTTTGGATATTTTGAATCCAATGGGCCACTGTGCCGCCATCCACCGCGACGGGTCCATAGAATACGGGGCCATAGACAAAGTGATGCAGACCTGTTGGGATCATAATCCGCTCAAGGAAGGTGAACATCCATACCCCGAATGACCCCGCACCGACTAAAAAGGTTTGTAGATTATTAATGCCGTGCTGAATACTTGGCCAGGTAAAACAGGTGATGATCGCCATGAGTACCATGATGGGGAAACTCACAATAACCACCAAGGGTGTGCCACCAAACACTGCCGCCCAGTTTGGTAGTTTTTTGTCGAAGAAACGGTTGTGAACCCAAACGGAGAGGCTAGCAATTACGATGGCGCCCAATAGGTTAGTATCCAAAGTAAGTATACCGCCCACATCAGTAAGCCCACGCTCACCCTCCACATAGTTCACCCCAAGCTCAGGTCCCCAGAACTGTAAAATGCCACCAATCACATAATTAAAGGTGATGTATGACACCAGTGTGGCAAGCACTGCACGCCCGGATGCAGATTTTGCTAGTGCTATCGGTAACCCTACGGCAAACACCAGGGCCATATTTTTAAACACCGCCAACGAGGCTTGGAGAAGGATCGTTGACACTTTTACCCATGCACTGCCTTCCACCGCCCAAGGAAAGAGATCTTGGTTGAGCAGCATCACCGATAAGCCTAATAACATACCGGCTGCAGGAAAGAGGAGCACAGGGACAAACATTGCTGCGCCAAAGCGCTGGATCATATCTTTCATGATGATCGCTCCCAGATGTTGGCCCCAGATGGTCTCTGGGGCATCGTATTATTAATGAAATTGAGGTAGATAGTCGCCGTTCACACGTAAAAGCTCATCGACGATTTGTTGCGCTTTTGGCACATCCACAACGGTTCGGTTGAGCGTGAGCGCATTGACCAGTGTTTGTCGATCCCCGCTAAACCATGCATCCACGACCAGCTTTTCGTAGCCGAGTTGGCCTTCGATCAGTGCTTTTTGGAACGTCGGGATGGTGCCAACGGCAAAACGTTTCGGGCCGTCATTGGTTAACGCGGCCGGCACTTCAACCATGGCATCATTCTGAATATTTGGAATCGCGCCATCGTTTGGCACGATAACCAGATACGTCTCGCCACGGTTATATGCCAAGGAGGCCGCTACACGCACCATATAGCGCCCATGGATATCTGCATGAAGATGCTCATTAGCGGTAGTGCCCGCGGCAATGATGCGCTCATTCAGGCTAAACACGCGCTTTTCTCGCCCATTGATTACTTGGCGCGCACGCGTATTAGCAATATCTTCTTTTTCCACCATTTTTTCCGGATACAAGTAGTACTGCAGATAAGTATTGGGTAAGTACTCAGGATTGTCTTTCAACATGGTCTGCATGTTTTTAAACGTTGCCTGCCATGAAGGGTCATCGGCAATTTCTGGGTCAACAGCACTGATCCCCTCTTCCAAAATGATGCGTTTAATCTCATCGGTCAGGTCGACCCCATCTCGGTTTCGTACCTTGGTAAACCATCCAAAGTGATTCAGCCCAAAGTATTCCGGCACCAAATCCCAGATCTCGCAACCAAGTAATTGCGCATAACTCACCATAATGGCAGCGGGCATGTCGCAGATGTTTAGAATGCGGTTGTCATGAGGAAACTCACGCTGTAAGGCTTCAGCGACAATGGCGGCTGGGTTGGTATAGTTTAAAATCCAGGCATCCGGGGCAAAGTGACGGATATCATTCACGAGAGTGATCATGTCACCTATCGAGCGTAGTCCATACGCCATGCCGCCCGCGCCACACGTTTCTTGACCGACACAGCCATAAGAGAGTGGAACCTGCTCATCACGCTCACGCATCGGTAACCCACCCGTGCGGATCTGAATAAAGAAGAAATCGGCATCAGAAAATGCGGTTTCTTTATCCGTGGTATAAACAAACTCTTCGACCTCAGGATAAGCCTCGCGCAGCAAGATCTCCGTCGCTTTAGCATTTGAGGCTTGTCTTTGTTCATCAATATCATAGAAGGTGATCTTGCTGAGCGGAAATGCTTCTTTTTCAGCAATCAAGCTATTGATCATCCCCAGTGTATAGGTGCTTCCACCCCCGACGATAGTAAGCTTTTGTGGTTTCATCATCGTGTCTCCTCTTAATATGGGTCCACCCCCGACGATAGTAAGCTCTTGTGGTTTCATCATCGTGTCTCCTCTTAATATGTATCTTAAATGTATTACAAAAATAACACTTTAAGAATACACAAGAGGGTATTTATTGATCTACAACACAGTGAAAGCCTACTTATGTACTTTAAATGTATTATCGATCACAGTTTGTTATGATGGTGCATGCAGCTAAAAGGAGCCGACATGTTGAAACCTCGCTACATGCAAATAGCCGATTTACTCACTGAGCAGATTAAAGATGGCACCCTGACACCAGGCGCGATGATGCCAACTGAGGCCACGCTWCAAGCCACCTATGACGTCAGCCGCGTCACCATACGTAAGGCGATGAAGGTGTTGGTTGATAACGATCTGCTCTACCGCGTCCGAGGTAGTGGCAGTTATGTAAAAGCCCCTAAAGCACAGCACAACGCCTTTCAACTGATGGGGTTTATCGAAGAAGTCTCAGCGCAAGGCAAAACACCCAGCTCAAAAGTGATCGCATTTGAAACGTCACCTTGTAGCCACACCATTGCCAGTAAATTGAACTTGGAGGAAGGGACGTTGATTTATGAAATCCAACGTCTTCGTTTGATTGATGGCGAGCCAGAAATCCTTGAGTGCACCTACCTGCCGGTGGCCATGTTTACCGATCTCAGTATCGAAGTGATGCAAACATCAAAATACGACTATATCGAGCGACATAAGGGGATGCAGATCGCGAAAAGTCGCCAATGTGTCTGGCCAGATAGTACGTCAACCTCACTCGCCGCGCGCCTCAATACCCGGGAAAATACGCCCATATTGCGGGTCGAATCCGTCAGTGAGCTTGTCGACGGGACACCGTTTGAATATACCGTGAACTACTTTCGCTTGCATCAGTACAGCTTTGAATTCATCGCCCACCGCCAAACGCCACAATAATTCGTTGCCTGGAGACGTCTCGGTTGCGTTGTTGGTCATTACGTGTAATCTTGCCGCATTATCCAATCGCAACCGGAAATCTGATGCGAACAAAAGCAGATAGATGGCGCCATGCTATCGGTTTTGAACTAACGGGCTTGATCTTGGTGGTCTTGGGGCTCAATTGGATCCTCGGGGCGGACATCGGTCACCTTGGGATCATGGGCGCGATTTTTTCGGTGCTCGCCACCCTTTGGAATTATGTCTACAACATTGGCTTTGATAAAGCGATGCTGGCATGGCGGGGCTCAGTGCTTAAAACCTTACCGCTGCGTCTGCTGCATGCGGTGATCTTTGAAGCCGGACTGCTGATTGCGACCATTCCCTTTATCATGTGGTGGCTGTCGATGAACTTTTGGCAAGCACTCAGTATGGATATCGGGCTAGTCCTATTTTATCTTGTGTATGCATTTGTTTATAACTGGCTTTACGACTACCTGTTTCCAATCCCAAATGCGCAATCCCAGCAGGGCTGAGTTTTCAGCCCTCAACATCATGGGGACAAGTGATTTACTGACGGAAGGTACGCGGCGAGGGGATCAAGTTGTGTTTGTTCAATAGCCGATACATAGTCGCACGTGACACACCAAGCTCTTTAGCCGCCGCCGACACTTGTCCTTTATTCTCTTCAAGGACGGCGATCAGGGCGTCTCGTTCAGACTCTTCACGGATTTTGCGTAAGCTTTGTTTATAATCTCCCTGACGAGGAAGATCTAAGTGCTCCGCTTCAATCACCAGATGATCGGCCAACAGTACTGCCCGTTTCACCTGATTAATCAGCTCGCGCACATTACCCGGCCACGAGTAACTGCTCAACACACGCTTGGCTTCGTCGGAAAACGTCCTCGCTTGTGTGTTGTATTGACGTGCAAACTTAAGCAAAAAGTATTCTGCCAAATCAGGCACATCAGACTGACGGTCTTTTAATGAAGGCATATTAATGCGCAGCACATTTAGCCGGTAATACAGATCTTCACGAAAAAGCCCCTCAGCCACACGTTTCTCCAAATCCATATGGGTCGAGGCAATCACCCGCACATCCAGGTCGTGTCCGTATTTGTCATGGCTGATATCTAAGGTGCCCTCTTGCAGCAAGTGCAATAAGTGCCCTTGTAAATGCAGCGGCAGGTCACCAATCTCGTCAAAAAAGAGGGTGCCTTTATGGYATTGGCGGATTTTTCCACGCGAATACTCGTCGCCCAATAGCGCTTGCTGCATTTGCTCGTCGGCAAGCGCCGAGCATTTAATCGACTCAAATCGCGCCTTTGCACGGATTGAGGCATGGTGAACCGCTTGCGCTACCAGCTCCTTGCCTGTACCGCTCTCGCCGGCTATCAATACAGACACATCAGTGGGCGCGACACGCCTGACCTGATCACGCAACTTTTTCATCGCTGGGCTGGCGCCTTCCAACCCCATATCGCTATGATCGCCCAGTTGCGGCCATACTTGTCGTTCAAGGCGCAACATACCCAATTGGTGACCAATGGTGCTCATCAACTGCGAGTTAGGAACGGGCGAGGTGAAGTAATCAATACAAAAACTAACAATAAACTGGCAAATGGCTTCGTTCGTCAGTTGGTTTTCTCTAACTAAAGCTAGCCAGCGCACCTGTTTATTGCGGTTAACCAGTGATGCCACACCATTAAGGCTAAAGTCATCATGACTTAAATCGACAATACCTATACAAGGGCCGATATCTTGTAGCAATGACTGCGCGGCTCGCAAATCATAACAGCGATGACAATGCCAACCAGCTTGCTCAAGGGTCGCTAACCAAGGCTCATAGGTCCCGCCGACAACGACGAGTGAGCTCAAGGTTTTGTCAGTCCCCGAATCGAATCCCATAACACCTGCCTTACATCCAGTCTGTCTTTTTCGCCAGCGAATCAAGCCCCTATTATAAAGAAGGGCAAGTTCTAATCTGTCTCAATAAAGAGACATACGATGGGTTGTAATACGGATAATTGTAGCCAGATATCTGAAAAATCCAGATAAAATATCGCAGGTTTTTGAGAAAACAACGACGCAAGGCGCAAAAAAAGCGGCTCATTGAGCCGCTTGTGCTGTGGTCTGTCCAGTATTAACTGCCTTGCTGTGGGCGCATGGCTGGGAACAAGATCACATCACGAATCGTATGCGTGTTGGTGAATAACATCACCAATCGGTCGATACCAATTCCTTGTCCCGCCGTCGGTGGCAAGCCATGCTCGAGTGCGTTGATGTAATCCGCATCGTAGTACATCGCCTCATCATCACCGGCATCTTTGGCATCTACCTGGGCTTTGAAGCGTGCATCTTGGTCTTCTGCGTCGTTAAGCTCGGAGAAGCCATTTGCCACTTCACGCCCACCGACGAAGAATTCAAAACGGTCGGTCACAAACGGGTTATCATCATTGCGACGCGCCAGCGGTGAAATATCGGCCGGATATTCGGTGATAAAGGTTGGCTGAATCAACTGCGGTTCAGCTGTCTCACCAAAGATCTCTTCCAGCAACTGTCCAGCCGTCCAGAATGACTCAACACTGATTTTGAGTGATTTCGCTATCGAGGCAAGGTGATCACGATCTTGTACCGTCTCATACGTCAGCGCCTGAATATCAGCATGATCAGGGTTATATTGCTTGATAGCATCGAGCATGGTCATTCGCGGATAAGGCCCTGCGAAATTAATCTCATGCTCACCATAAGGCAATACAGACTGTCCCATCACGTCCAGCGCCACGCGAGAGAGCATGTCTTCCGTAAGATCCATCAGATCATTGTAATCGGCATACGCCATATAGAATTCCATCATGGTGAATTCAGGATTATGACGCGGTGAAAGCCCTTCATTACGGAAGTTACGGTTCACTTCAAACACACGCTCAAAGCCGCCGACAACCAAACGCTTTAAATAAAGCTCGGGCGCCACACGTAAGTACATGTCGATATCAAGTGCATTATGGTGGGTGGTAAAGGGACGCGCGGTAGCACCGCCTGGGATGACGTGCATCATCGGCGTTTCCACTTCCATAAAGTGTTTTTCCACCATGTAATTACGGATGGCGGTGACCACACTTGAACGCACTTGGAATGCGTGACGCGATTCTTCGTTGACAATCAGGTCCACGTAGCGTTGGCGATAGCGCAGCTCCTGGTCAGCTAGCCCATGGAATTTTTCCGGTAGCGGACGCAAGGCTTTCGTCAGCAGTTGGTAGCGCTCCATGTTGACATACAGATCGCCTTTWCCAGATTTATGTAGCGCACCGTGCACRCCAATRATGTCACCGATATCTAARCCTTGGTACTCGGCTTTCAGCGCTTTTTGCACGTCTTTTGACGCATAGGCTTGAATACGGCCCGAGACATCTTGTACCACCATAAATGGACCGCGTTTAGCCATGATGCGGCCCGCAATGGTCACTTTGTGGTCCAGTGTTTCGAGTTCCGCTTTTTCTTTCTCGCCAAATTCAGCTTGCAAGTCAGCCGCTAAGTGCTCACGACGGAAATCATTAGGATGGCCGTTTGCCTTACAATTTTCACGAATGTGAGTGAGCTTGGCACGACGCTCGGCAATCAGCTTATTTTCATCTGGTAACTGGTCAGTCATAGAAAACCCTTTACATTAATTCGTCATTACAGGCCAGATTTGAGGCTGGCTTCAATAAATTTGTCCAAGTCGCCGTCGAGAACGGCCTGCGTATTGCGGTTTTCAATACCGGTACGCAAGTCTTTGATACGCGAATCATCTAATACGTAGGAGCGGATCTGGCTGCCCCAACCGATATCAGATTTGGCGTCTTCGTTGGCTTGTTTTTCCGCGTTTTGCTTTTGTAGCTCAAGCTCAAACAGCTTCGCACGCAGCTGTTTCATCGCCTGATCTTTGTTTTTATGCTGTGAGCGATCGTTTTGGCACTGCACCACGGTGTTGGTCGGCACGTGGGTGATCCGCACTGCTGACTCGGTGGTGTTAACGTGCTGCCCACCCGCACCAGAAGCTCGGTAGACATCAATCCGTAAATCTGATGGGTTAATATCGATATCAATGTTGTCATCGATTTCCGGGTACACAAACGCCGAGGCAAACGAGGTATGACGACGGCCCCCCGAGTCGAAAGGCGATTTACGCACCAGACGATGAACGCCCGTTTCCGTGCGTAGCCAGCCGTAGGCGTATTCACCGGTGATGCGTACCGTGGCAGATTTTAATCCAGCCACATCCCCCTCAGACACTTCAATCACTTCAGCTTTGAAGCCTTTCGCATCCGCCCAGCGCAAGTACATGCGGAGCATCATGTTGGTCCAATCTTGCGCTTCAGTACCGCCTGACCCGGCTTGCAGGTCAATATAGCAATCAGACGCATCGTGCTCACCAGAAAACATGCGGCGGAATTCTAGCTTGGTTAGCTTGGCTTCGAGCTCCACCAGCTCCGGCTCCACCTCGTCAAAGGTTTCTTGATCGTCTTCCTCGACGGCCAGCATCAGCAGTTCGTTGACGTCTTCGCCGCCTTGAGTAAGTTGCTCGATGGTTTCCACCACTGCTTCAAGGGAAGCACGCTCTTTACCCAGCGCTTGTGCACGTTGTGGTTCATTCCACACGTCCGGTTGTTCTAACTCGGCATTAACTTCTTCTAGACGCTCTTTTTTAGCATCATAGTCAAAGATACCCCCGGAGGACATCGGTACGTTCGGCGATATCGGCGAGGCGATTTTTGATTGGATTAATCTCAAACATGGTCAAGCATCTTCATTATTAGCGGAAATTTAACCGCCGAATTTTAGCGAATTGTCGCGCCAATAAACAGGGCGTGATGGAAAAAGCCGCATATTTAAGCGGCTTCAAGGTGAGAGATGATCAACTGGGCGCTACGATTACCGCGAAACTCATTGATATCCAGGCGGTAAACGAGTCGTAACGTCTTGGTACTGGGATCGGGCCAGCGACGCAAATCAACGTTAAAGGCAATGGCATCAATCATGGTGCCGCCGCCTTCCGGCTCGACCATCAATTTTAAGTGTTTGCCGCCCACCAGTTTTTGCTGCAACACCTTAAAAAGGCCATCGAACTGTGGCTCCGGGAAGCCTTGCCCCCAAGGGCCGCCTGATTGAATGGTTTCGGCTGTCTCTAATCCCAGCTCGTGACTTTGTAAGGGACCATCACTTAACAAGATACCTTTTAAATCGTCCTCACTGACCTGCTCACGCACCTGCGCATCAAACTGCTTGGCGAAGGCATCAAACTGTGCTTCGTCGATGGTCAGTCCAGCCGCCATGGCATGGCCGCCAAACTTTTTAATTAATCCGGGATTTAAGGTATCAATCCGATCCAATGTATCGCGCATATGCAAACCCGGAATCGAACGCGCTGAACCTTTTATCAGTCCATCGCCGCCATCGGCAAACGCAATCACAGGGCGGTGAAATTGATCTTTTAAGCGCGAGGCGAGGATCCCAATCACGCCTTGGTGCCAGTCACGCTGAAACAGCGCCAACCCTACCGGCAATTCTTGCTCGGACTGTTCGGCAATCAAGCGCTCACACCAAGCCACGGCTTCTTGCTTCATGCCTTGCTCTATATCTTTGCGGGTTTGATTGAGCGCATCCAACTCAGACGCCATGCGTCTGGCAGCATGAATGTTGTCACACAGTAAAAGCTCGACCCCAAACGCCATATCATCTAAACGCCCCGCGGCATTGATCCTTGGCCCCAATGCAAAGCCGAAATCACTGGCGACAAGCGTGGCCATGTTGCGATTGGCCACCTCGATAAGCGCCTGGATCCCAGGGCGGCAACGCCCAGCGCGGATCCGCTGCAACCCCTGATGTACAAGAATACGGTTATTACCATCTAACGCTACCACGTCGGCGACCGTGCCCAGCGCGACCAAATCCAGCAACTCGGCTAAGTTAGGGATGGCCAGTCCCTGCTGCTCAAACCACCCTTGGTCGCGCAAATGCGCACGCAGCGCCAGCATCAAATAAAAGGCGACCCCCACACCGGCAAGCGCCTTCGAGGGAAAACCACAGTCATCCAGATTCGGGTTCACCATGGCGTCGGCCTCAGGCRGTGTCTCACCCGGTAGATGGTGGTCGGTCACCAGCACCTGCATACCGAGCGCTTTGGCGTGCGCCACCCCCGCCAATGAGGACACCCCGTTGTCCACAGTCATGATAAGCTCTGCTCCCCGCTCCGCGGCTTGGTCAACCACCTCAGGGCTTAAGCCGTAGCCATCGTCAAAGCGGTTTGGCACCAGGTAATCGACACGGGAGGCACCCATCATGCGTAAGGCTTTGACGGAGAGCGCTGACGATGTTGCGCCATCGGCGTCAAAGTCACCCACAATCAAGATCGATTGATGGGTCTTAAGCGCCTCAGCGAGCAAGTTAACGGCAGCATCAATCCCGGTTAACGCTTGGTATTGATGCAAGCCAGCCACGCTGCGGTTGAGCTCGCTGTCTTCCTTTAAACCACGGTTAGCGTATAAGCGTTGCAATAGCGGCGGAATGGCATCGCTGAATGCCGGTGTCACTGACGGCGTACGTCTTTTTATTTCTATCATGAAGTTGTCACCAGTTATCGGTTAGCCGCGTGGGTGGTGTGTTTGATGCAGCTGCTTCAAACGCTCGGTGGCCACATGGGTATAGATTTGCGTCGTCGATAGGTCACTGTGTCCAAGTAACATCTGCACCACGCGTAAATCGGCCCCATGATTGAGTAAGTGAGTCGCAAACGCATGACGTAAAACATGCGGCGACAGATCATCGGTCTCAATCCCTGCCAGTTGCGCGTAATACTTGATGCGATGCCAAAAGGTTTGCCGTGTCATCTGACGTGCTCGTTTGCTTGGGAAAAACACATCAGTACTGGTCTCTCCCAGCAATAGCGGGCGACTATACGCCAAATAGTGCTCCAGCCAATCCACGGCCGACTCTCCCATCGGCACCAAGCGTTCTTTATCCCCTTTACCAGACACTCGCACCACACCTTGGCGCAAGCTCACATTCTCCATGGTCAGCCCGATAAGCTCTGTCACTCGCAAACCCGTCGCATATAACAGCTCCAACATGGCTTTGTCTCTAAGCTCAAGCGGATCGTCGGTATTCGGTGCCATTAAGAGTGCATCGATTTGATCCTCCGTGAGATCTTTCGGTAGTCGCTTGGGCTGTTTCGGACTGATCAGAGTGGCACTGGGGTCGTCGGGACGCAACTTCTGTCGATACAAGTACTGGAATAGGCGACGCAGCGCCGACACCATACGACTGCGCGTGCTGGATTGGTAGCCCTGCTCATGTAGCCAATATTGGTAATCTTGTAAGTCTTGCTTGCTCACCGCCACCAACGCGCGGGTGTCGAGCCAATGGCACAGCTTCAATAAATCTGTGCGATACGAATTTAACGTGTTTTCGGAGAGCCCGCGCTCCATCCACATTGCATCCAAAAATTGCTCGATGCGTTCAATGTTGTTCGTCACCTTCAGCCCACTTGGTTATTAATCGAAAAAACACGCCCATCACTTGGGTCACGGCCAGCCGCGATTATACAAAATGTCGCTTCCTGTTGCTGGATCATATTACCGTTGAGCAGGTAAACTGCGCCCATGACACACAAACGAGTCGTGCTATGAAAATCGGTCTTTTTTATGGTTCTACCACCTGCTACACCGAAATGGCCGCGGAGAAAATCCGTGACTTTATCGGTGATGATTTGGTCGAACTACATAATGTCAAAGAAACACCGCTCGCCAAAATGGCAGATTACGATTTGCTGCTACTTGGGATCTCAACCTGGGATTTTGGTGAGCTACAAGAAGATTGGGAAGCGRTTTGGCAAGACATTGATAGTCTCCAACTAGACGGCAAAGTCATCGCCTTGTTTGGCTTGGGCGACCAAGAAGGATACGCCGAATGGTATCTGGATGCCATGGGCATGCTCCATCAGCAACTACAAGGCTGTGGCGCACAGTTTATCGGTTACTGGTCTACCGAAGGTTACCGTTTTGATGCCTCAAAAGCCGTCACTGAGGACGGCAAGCAATTTGTCGGTCTTGCCCTTGATGAAGACTCTGAGTACGAACTCAGTGACGAACGGATCCAAAACTGGTGCGAGCAAGTGCTGGTCGAGTACCAAGCGTTACTCTGATACGCGGCCTGTTTAATCCCCTCAAATAAAAAAACCGCGCCCAACCAGCGCGGTTTTTCTTCGCGACTATGTCGCGGTCAACATGATTAGGCTTCCGCTAGCGCATTAGCACGTGATCCAACAAACTTTGCCACGCCCATTGCCACCAGTGTGGGCAGCAGCCAGGCCATACCGACATCAAACAGCGGTAGGAAGCTAAAGGCACTCATGTCAGCGCCCATGACTTTTGCCGCATCAAGCAAGCTAAACAGCAATGCCACGCCCAACACGAGGCGATAACCTAGCGCTGGATTTGGTAACCAGCGACGGATGAAGGTCAAGCCAATCAGTGCAATCGCAACCGGGTATAATGCGAATAAGACAGGAATAGAAATAGCGATAAGCTGTTTAAGACCCACATTGGCCACCACCGCACAGACAGTCGCGACGACGACCACCCAGCGACGATACGTCCATGATGTGAGCGAGCTAAAGTAATCGGCACACGCACTCACCAACCCAATCACAGTGGTCAAACACGCCAGGCCAATAATCGCCGCGAGGATCATTTGCCCGACCGGGCCAAACAGTGCATCCACGTAAGCGGCCATGATTTCGCCGCCATTTTGCGTCCCTTGCGCCACMACACTGGCGGTTGAGCCTAAATAGAACAGCGACACGTACACAAACGCCAATCCAGCCGCGGCAATAATACCGGCGTAAATCAGGTACATGCAGGTTGCTTTGTTGTCTTCGATACCTTTTTTGCGGATCACATCGACAATCAACATGCCGAACATCAAGGCCGCAAAGGTATCCATGGTGTTATAACCTTCCAAAAAGCCGGTTGTCAGCGCGTTTTCAACATAGCTACCCTGCGCGGCCACCACGTCGCCTTGAGGATTGATGATCACTGCGATAGCCAAAATCGCGAGCGCCGCGAAGAGCAGGGGCGTCAAGAACTTACCGATGGTATCAATCAGTTTGCCTTGAGATAGCGAGAAAAACATCGCGACGGCAAAAAAGACTACAGAGAAAGCGCCCAGCTCTAACTGTCCTGGCGCAGATAAAAAAGGTTTAAAACCAATTTCATAGGCAACCAGTCCGGCGCGAGGGGCGGCAAAAGCAGGGCCAATAATGATAAAAATCAGCACGGCCATCAGTGTCGCGACACCCGTTGGCAGATCACGGGTCAGGCCCTTCCAGCCGCCGCCTGCCACTGCAACCGCAATAATACCGATTAAAGGAAGACCGACCGCGGTGATCAAAAATCCGATCATCGCGGCGGTGTAATGATCACCGGCTAACATGCCAGCTTGTGGGGGAAAGATTATATTTCCAGCGCCTAAGAAAAAGGCAAAGGTCATAAAACCTAACGCTAAAATATCTACTAATTTTAAACGTTTAGTCACGATGTATACCTACAGCTTGAAGATAGTGTTTGCAATCAATAATGTTTCACCCAGCTGAAACGCTCATTTATAATATTTTGTTTCAGACGATGGGCAGAGCGCAGAATAATGAAGAAGTTCATAGTCACAGTAAAGGCATTGACAAAAAACCTTGTGATCTTCTGCTTTAGCAATAACAATCAGCTCAATAAACTATCTATCATGTTATCCATGGTATTTTTTAACGATCAATATCGATAACATAGTGGTTACACAAAAGACAAAAATGCTAACTCTTGATGCCACTACGTCGCCAGAGTGCAGGACACATGAGCCAATTTCGCTTTAAACAATTTGTTATCGACCACGGCAATTGTGGCATGAAAGTCAGTACAGATGGTGTACTGCTAGGCGCTTGGGCTCAGCCTGGGACGGCGAGCAACAGCTTGGACATCGGGACAGGAACCGGTTTGTTAGCGCTGATGTTAGCACAACGTTTTGCTCATCTATCGCTGACGGCGGTCGAGTTCGATCCGTCCGCCTTTCACTGCGCCACGTTAAATGTGAGAGCGTCACGGTTTGCCGCGCAAATCCAATTGCACCACGGTGATATTAACGACTTTGCGTGTCGCGAACAGTGGCAACATATTGTCTGCAATCCCCCTTATTTCACCAGTGGTGCGCTTTCAAGCAACCCACAACGGGCCGTTGCCAGACATGCCAGTACCTTAAGCCATCCCGCGCTTATTGCCTGTCTAAAGCGGTTACTCGCCCCCACAGGGTGTGCGGATCTGATTTTGCCCACCAAAGAAGCCAATGCATTCATTGAAGATGCACAAGCACAAGGGCTTTACTTACAGCGTCGCGTGTTGGTCAGCCCCACACCGGAAAAAGCCCCCTCTCGCGTATTATTCACGCTAAGCCCGACGACGGGCGCGGTCAGATCTGATACGATCGCGGTGCGCGAGCAAGATGGCGCCTACACGCAGGCTTTTGCCGACCTGACGCGAGCATTTTACCTTAAACTCTCGTAAGCCAAATCGAGCAGCGCCTCGCTATCATTGGCCTTGGGCGCGCTGCCCATTTACACTATTTGCGTCTATAATACCGCGCTTAA
This sequence comes from Salinivibrio sp. IB282, assembly GCF_001995685.1. Lineage (NCBI taxonomy): Bacteria > Pseudomonadati > Pseudomonadota > Gammaproteobacteria > Vibrionales > Vibrionaceae > Salinivibrio > Salinivibrio sp. IB282. The sequence goes on from NZ_MUET01000018.1 coordinate 61,637, forward strand.
CTATCCTTGGAGAATTACCTGTGCGAAGCTTTGCCGAACTCGAGCTGGATCCAGAACTGCTCAGTGCACTTGACGATATGGGCTATCAGCGCCCTACGCTGATCCAATCTGAGGTTATCCCCCACGGTATGGATGGACGTGACATCCTTGCCTCCGCGCCAACGGGAACCGGCAAAACGGCGGCTTTTTTGCTGCCCATGTTGCAGCACTTACTCGACTTTCCGCGGCAAAAACCCGGGCCAGGTCGCGTACTGGTTCTCACCCCCACGCGTGAGTTAGCCATTCAGGTAGCTGATGAAGCGCGCGCATTAGCGAAAAATACCAGTCTTAAGATCTTCACCATCACCGGCGGGATTTCATACCAAGAGCACGCGGAGCAGCTGGGTAAAACACAGGATATTGTGGTGGCAACGCCTGGCCGTTTGATGGAGTACATTGAAGCTGAGCGATTCGATTGCCGCGCCGTTGAATGCCTGATCTTAGATGAAGCAGACCGGATGCTCGATATGGGGTTTGCGAATGCGGTCAATCGACTCTCTGATGAGTGCCAGCGCCGCCGTCAGACCATGCTCTTCTCCGCCACACTAGAAGGGCGCGGGGTAGCAGGCTTTACCGAGGATCTGCTAGATAACCCTGAGCTGGTGGATGTGACACCGCCACGCCGCGAGCGTAAGAAAATCACCCAGTGGTATCACCGCTGTGATGATCTTGACCACAAGCGCGCCTTGCTTACATCCATTGTTACCGAACAGGCAGAGCGCGCGATTGTATTTATTAAAACACGTGAACGCTTGGCGGAGCTTCGTGATTATATGCAGTCACAAAAACTGGATTGCGCCTGGATCCAAGGTGAAATGCAACAAGCGAAACGTAACAATGCCATTAACCGGTTTAGCGAAGGAAAAGTGAAGGTCCTACTGGCCACGGATGTCGCGGCACGCGGCATTGATGTTCCAGATATTACCCATGTGATCAACTATGATCTCCCGCGCACAGCTGATGTCTATCTGCACCGTATTGGTCGCACGGCGCGCGCAGGCAAGAAAGGCTCTGCCATCTCACTGGTCGAAGCCCATGATCAACCGATGATGGATAGGATCACGCGCTACATGGATGAAGAGATTAAAGAGCGAACCATTGATGGCTTGAAGCCTAAACATAAAAAAGCAGAGCACAAGAAGAAAAAAAAGAAGCAAAGCGTTAAAAACTCGAGCAAAGTCAAAAAGCCTAAAAAACGCAAATAGAACTAGACACCTGTCAGCCTGACTGAATCGCTGATATATAAGGAATTACTCAAGGAGGCCCGTAAAGGCCTCCTTTTTTTCGCTATCGGCGTCCATTTTGTTGAACACAAAACGATCAGATTCACACATCGCGCAATATAAAGACACAAAATATTAACAATTGAACTGAAAATCAGTTTAAGATGCTATTCGCGATAACAACAAAACATGATGCAAACACAGTAGAAGGAACTCACTATGCAATCGTTTGTCGATTTCTTAAATAGCATCATATGGAGTCCGGTTCTGATTTACACCTGTTTAGGTGCGGGACTGTTTTACTCCATACTGACGCGCTTTGTTCAAATCCGTCACTTCTCGGAAATGTGGCGACTCCTCYTTTCAGGGAAAAGCTCAACCAAAGGGATTTCTTCCTTCCAAGCCTTAGCAGTATCACTCTCTGGCCGTGTCGGTACAGGTAATATCGCTGGCGTCGCCGCCGCTATCGGTTTTGGTGGCCCTGGCGCGGTATTCTGGATGTGGGTCGTTGCTTTTCTAGGCGCGGCAACCGCTTACACTGAATCAACCTTGGCACAAATTTATAAAGAAGAAGACAATGGTGAGTTCCGTGGTGGTCCTGCTTATTACATCGAAAAAGCGATGGGACAGAAATGGTATGCCATCCTCTTCGCGCTCGCGACCTTACTCGCCTGTGGTGTGATGCTACCTGGGGTACAATCCAATGCGATTGGTAATGCGGTCGAAACCGCGTTTGGCTCTGGCGCCATGGTTGATACCGCGATGTTTGGTGCACTTGAAGTGTCGAAAGTGATTACCGGTGCCTTCATCTCCATCGTGCTCGGGTTCATCATTTTCGGTGGTGTTAAACGTATTGCCCACTTTACGCAAATCGTGGTGCCCTTTATGGCATTGGCGTACATCATTATTGCGTTTGTCATCATTCTGTTGAACATCAGTGAAATTCCCGCCGTGGTTTCTATGATCATCGGCGATGCCTTCACACCGATGGCAGGTGCGGGTGCAGCTATTGGTTGGGGGGTTAAACGTGGTGTTTACTCCAACGAAGCCGGTCAAGGTACAGGTCCACACGCGGCTGCGGCTGCCAACGTGGATCACCCAGCTCAGCAAGGTTTGGTGCAATCCTTCTCGGTGTACATCGATACCCTGCTGGTATGCTCGGCAACCGCGTTTATGATCATCATTACTGGTGCTTACAACGTCCATGGTCCGGGTGAAGCCTATATCGTGCAAAACTTGGCATCTTCGGTCGCGGCAAATAGCCCTGAATTTACCCAGCTGGCGATTGAAGCAGCGATGCCTGGCCTAGGTAAACCCTTTATCGCCTTCGCGCTCTTCTTCTTCGCCTTTACCACTATTTTAGCCTACTACTACATTGCCGAAACCAACATTGCCTACCTGCGTCGCACGATCAAGGTGCCAGGGATGATGTTTGCGCTGAAAGTGGTGCTAATGTCCGCCGTGTTCTATGGCTGTGTGCGGAGTGCTAACCTCGCTTGGGCGTTTGGTGATGCCGGTGTGGGTTTGATGGCGTGGTTAAACATTGTTGGCATCATCATCATCTTCTTTATCTCTAAGCCAGCCCTTAAGGCGCTAAAAGATTATGAAGAGCAACAGGCCAGAGGGGTAGAAACCTACACCTTCGATCCCGTTAAGCTTGGCATCAAAAATGCCGATTACTGGGAACAACGTCTGGCGCGTCGTAATGGCAAGCAAGACAGTGAAACCACCGATGCCGATGGCAAACCTATCAATCCAACGGCATAAGATTCAAACACAGAATCAATGGTAAAAAAGGGAGGGCGCACCAGCGCCCTTTTTTGATCACAGTGCTCGACAAGGCTATTAGTCATCAAGACGGAAAATAATATCAACCTGATCACGCACCTGCATGGTCGCATCTTGATAGCTTGCGGCGACATCGGCGCTGCCGCTGCGCATCTCGGCATTCATCATCACAGGGCGTGGATTGCTGGACCGATAGCGAATTTGCCAGACGCCATCGAGACGCATATCCATGCTTTTCGCGAGCGATTCAGCTTTTGTTTTAGCATCATTGACCGCCGCATCACGGGCTTTATCTTTCAATGCCGACTGGTCACTACTGGTTAGCTGTACTTGCCGGATTCGGTTAATCCCCTCGCCCAGCGCCCCATCTAACACTGCATTCAACTTATCGAGCTGGTTAAGTGTCACGGTAACCTGGCGCTCAGCACGGTAGCCAATCAGCTCAGGCGCTTTGTCTTTGACATGTTGATAACGCGGTGACAGCTGAATATGCGCACTCTCGATTTGTTCGCGCTTTACCCCTTGTGCCGACAGCCGATTAATAAACGCTGTGACCGCTTTGTCGGATGCGGCTTTTGCCGCTTTTGCCGTTTTTCGCTCGGTCACCACCCCCACATCAATCGTGGCCATATCAGGCGCAGCCGTCACTTCCCCGACACCGGTAATGTCCAAATGCGGAAAATCAATATTGGCCATCGCGGCTGGTGCTGTCACCAAGGCGCTAGTCAGGCAAAGCATTGCTTTAAACTTACACATTCTCTCTCCTTTCATGGATTCAAATTATCATGAGGTTATAGGTCAGACTCTTTTTTCAGCAAAAGACTCCCTCGCTTGCGTCAGATTTATGTCAAAACATCAACAACGCCATTGATGATGCCACATCAAGCTGATGGTGACCGGCGACTTGTCGCCCTACGCTTGCATCCTTTCAATGATGAAGAAAATTCGGTTCCCTTTACGCGTCTCTGTGCTTAAAGTGAGGGGATAACACGAGAAAAAGGAATAGACCGTGAGCAGTTTTTTAGTCGCCCTTCAGGGCTTAGGATTAAGCCTAACCATGATTATTCCCATTGGCGCTCAGAATGCCTATGTGATTAACCAAGGTATCAGCCGTGAACACCATATGACCACAGCGTCGATTTGCTTTATCTGCGATATTATCTTGATTTCAAGTGGGATTTTTGGCGGAGGGGCCTTATTGGCAAGTTACCCTATACTGCTCAATACCATCACGCTCGCAGGGATCGGCTTTTTGAGTGTCTACGCGTGGCAGTTTATCCAGAGCGCACGTCAGCACAACCAAGAGGCGTCAATGGAAGCCCCCACCATGAGTCGAGGCCGCCGCGCAGTGATCATTGGCGCCTTGGCGGTGACCTTGCTCAATCCGCATGTGTRTCTCGATACCGTGGTGGTGTTGGGTGCAATTGGTGGCCAATTTGCGTTCGATGAACGCGTCGCTTTTACTGTTGGGGCCCTAATGGGATCGTGCCTTTGGTTTTACGGCTTATCGGCAGGGGCCGCACGCTTATCACCGTGGCTCTCCACTCCCTCAATCCGGCGACTGCTCGATCTACTCATGGCGAGTATGATGTTATTCGTGGCCGGTAAGCTCGCACTCGGCCTTTACGCACGTTTACTGGCGAGTTAAAAAACAGGGATGCGGCCACGCTGCCGCATCCATAATGGCTATCACCGACCGTGAGGTTATGCTTGGCGCTCGCTGCGCTCGACGTGAACACTCATTTGCGGGAATGGAATTTCAATACCATGTTCGTCCAGCGCTTCTTTGATGGTTGGCAGCAGCTCAAAGTAAACGCTCCAGTAGTCTTCTGTTTTCACCCAAGGGCGCACCACAAAATTGACCGATGAGTCGGCTAACGTCATCACCGCCACATTGGGTTCAGGATCTTTCAGAATCAAGGGATGTTGGGTCAGAATATCCATCAACACCGTTTTGGTTTTCTTTAAATCCGCGCTGTACGCGACGCCAATCGTCAAGTCAACACGGCGTGTGGCATGCTTGGAATAGTTAGTGATTGGGCTGCTGATCACCGACCCATTTGGCACCACCACCATTTTGTTATCCGGGGTAGTGAGCACCGTAGAGAACACTTGAATGGACTCAACAGAGCCAGCGACTCCGGCCAATTCGACGTAATCGCCCGATTTGAACGGACGGAACATCACGATTAATACCCCGGCGGCAAAGTTTGCCAACGAGCCTTGCAAAGCCAGACCCACGGCTAAACCTGCGGCACCTAAGATGGCAATCACAGACGCCGTTTGTACACCCACACGGCTCAACGCGGCAATCAAGACGATCACAAACAACAAGTAACGCACGAGGCCGTGGAGAAATTCCACCACCGCGTTATCCATGTTGCGCTTACGCATGATACCCGCCATGGAGTTAGCTAAACCTTTAACCACAAGGTTACCAATCACCAAGATCAGTAGCGCAGAAATAATGTTCACCCCGTACTGCGTCAACAGATCTTGATTATCCATCAACCAAGTCTGTGCCCATTTAGCACCCTCTACCATTGTGTTTTCCTCACTCATTCACTTTCCCTCTTCAAGTTGGGATAAACGGTAACCCTATGTTAACAGCCTTTTACTGGTCGCTGTCTATCTCATTCACGCGAAATGTCTCCGCAATGATACGAGTCAGTATCACGAAGATATAAAAAAACCCGCCAAGTGGCGGGCTTTTACATTCAACACTGTTGTGACGTTTACAGGACGTCAACTGCGTTGAGGTCTTTGAAAGCTTGCTCAAGGCGCGCAACCATCGACTCTTGCCCTTTACGTAGCCAAACGCGTGGGTCATAGAATTTTTTGTTAGGTTGATCGTCACCTTTCGGGTTACCGATTTGAGTTTGTAGGTAGCCTTCGTTGTCTTGGTAATACTGACGAATACCATCCCAAGTCGCCCACTGAGTATCGGTATCGATGTTCATTTTGATCACACCGTAGCCAATGGATTCTTGAATTTGTGCTTCAGAAGAACCCGAGCCGCCATGGAAGACGAAGTTCAGACCATTGGTCGGTAGACCAAATTTCTCTGAGCAGTAAGCCTGTGACTCACGTAGGATTTCTGGCTTAAGTACCACGTTACCTGGCTTGTAAACACCGTGTACGTTACCGAATGACGCAGCAATGGTGAAACGGTGGCTGACGGCTGACAGTTTTTCGTATGCGTAAGCCACTTCTTCTGGCTTGGTGTAAAGATCAGCTGTATCAACATCGCTGTTATCCACGCCGTCTTCTTCACCACCCGTAATACCCAGTTCGATTTCTAGCGTCATGCCCATTTTGTCCATGCGCGCAAGGTATTCGGCACAGATTTCCATGTTCTCTTCAAGCGACTCTTCAGACAGGTCAATCATGTGAGAAGAGAAAAGCGGTTTGCCGTGCTCTTTGAAGAAGGCTTCACCCGCGTCAAGTAGGCCATCAATCCACGGCAGTAGTTTCTTCGCTGCGTGGTCAGTGTGCATGATCACAGGCACACCGTAGACTTCAGCCATCGCGTGAACGTATTTCGCACCGGCAACAGCGCCTTTAATTTGCGCTTCTTGGCCTTCTAGTTTCAGACCTTTGCCCGGGAAGAAACCCGCACCACCGTTAGAGAACTGGATAACCACTGGCGCTTTTACTTTCGCCGCGGCTTCCATCACTGCGTTGATTGAGTCAGTGTTAACGACGTTGACTGCAGGCAATGCAAACTTGTTCTCTTTGGCAACTTCAAATACTTTCTGAACGTCATCGCCAAAGATAACGCCAGGTTTTACAAAATCAAAAACTTTAGACATGGCTCTTGTCCTATTCACTCGGGTTGTCTTTGCTGAACTGAGTAAAGATGCCTGAGGCACCTTTATCAATCGGGTGCAATCGTTTACGACTCGGCCTATTGTAGTCAAACGAAAGCAAGAACGGGAGATGTCACTCCCGTTTTATTATCTGGTTTATGCGTCTTTCGCACGTGCTTCCAGCATTTCTACCGCAGGTAGAGGTTTGCCTTCAACAAACTCTAGGAAAGCACCGCCACCGGTTGAGATGTAAGACACATCAGCTTGGATACCAAACTTATCAATCGCTGCGAGGGTATCGCCGCCACCCGCAACAGAGAAGCCTTCAGACTCCGCGATCGCTTTTGAAATGCCTGCCGTGCCCGCTTCAAAGTTCTTAAACTCAAACACGCCAACAGGGCCATTCCACAGAATGGTTTTGGCATTTTTCAAAATGTCCGCCAACGCTTGGGTTGATTCAGGACCGAGGTCAAAAATCATATCGTCGTCTTGTACATCTTCAACGCGCTTGATCTCTGCTTCCGCGTTTTCATCAAATGCCTTCGCACACGCCACGTCGGTGGCAACAGGAATATGGCACTCTTCCATTAGAGATTTCGCCGTGTCGACTAAGTCCGCCTCATACAGCGACTTACCAACATTGTGACCGTCAGCGGCGATAAAGGTGTTGGCGATACCACCACCGACAACCAGTTGGTCTGCCACGGTTGACAGTGATTTCAGTACCGTCAGCTTGGTAGACACTTTTGAACCACCCACAATCGCCACCATTGGGCGTGCCGGGTTGTCCATCGCTTTGCCTAATGCCTCAAGCTCGTTAGCCAGCAATGGGCCAGCGCAAGCCACAGGCGCATACGTGCCCACACCATGAGTTGAGGCTTGGGCGCGGTGAGCCGTACCAAATGCGTCCATCACAAAAATATCGCACAGTGCCGCGTACTTTTTAGACAGCGCTTCGTCGTTCTTCTTCTCGCCTTTGTTGAAGCGAACGTTCTCAAGCACCACCAGCTCACCGGCGTTAAGCTCAAGGCCGTCTAGATAGTCTTTCGCGAGGCTGACCTGACAATCAAGTGCGTCATCTAGGTAGTTCACTACTGGCTGCAGTGAATACTGATCTTCAGGCTGGCCTTCTTCAGGGCGGCCGAGGTGAGAGGTCACCATGACTTTTGCACCGGCTTCTAAGCAGTGCTTAATCGTAGGCAATGATGCCAAAATACGTGCATCAGAGGTCACTTTACCGTCTTTTACAGGCACGTTCAGATCAGCACGGATAAACACACGCTTTCCGGCAAGATCTAAGTCGGTCATCTTAATTACAGACATATGGTCCTCGCTATAAGGTTGCAAATTGAAACTGATTTAATCAGGGCAACACCCCACCCACGCTTGCGTCTATTACGCCATGGCAAGTGTGGTATCTAACATTCGGTTGGCAAAGCCCCACTCGTTATCACACCAAACCAGCGTTTTAATCAGCTGGTGATCACTGACCCGTGTTTGCGATCCATCGACAATGGCGCTGTGCGAGTCGTGGTTAAAGTCAATCGATACCAAGGGCGCTTCGGTATAATCCAGTATACCGTCTAATGTACATCGAGATGCCGTCTGCAGAGCTTGATTTACGTCATTAACTTTCACTTTAGTACGTACAGTGACACTTAAATCCATCGCTGTCACGTTTATCGTCGGCACACGGACCGAGATCGCCTCAAATTTGTCAGAAAATTTCGGAAAAATCCTACCAATTCCAACATGGAGTTTGGTATCCACTGGAATAATAGACTGGCTGGCAGTACGTGTGCGGCGCAGATCAGAGTGATACGCATCAATCACCTGCTGGTCATTCATTGAAGAATGAATGGTGGTGATGGTGCCGGACTCAATCCCAAAGTGTTCGTCCAAGGCTTTGATCACCGGGACGATACAATTAGTGGTACAAGAACCATTGGAAACAATGCGGTCATCGGCGGTCAATGCATCATGATTGACCCCGTAAATAACGGTTCTATCCACGTCTTGGCTGGCGGGGTGAGAGAAAAGGACTTTYTTAGCGCCCGCAGCAATATGGGCCTCCCCATCTTGACGCGTACCAAATTTGCCCGTGCAGTCCAAGACAATATCCACATCAAGGTCACGCCAAGGTAAAAGCTGAAGTTCCGGTAAGTGAAGCAGACGAATGCTGTCGGTGGCGACAAACAAGTGTTCTTGGTTATAGGAAACCGGCCAGCCGAACCGACCATGGCTTGAGTCATATTGCAGCAGATGCGCCATCGCCTCGGGCTCTGCGAGCTCATTAATCGCGACCACTTGAATGCGATCGTGCTTGCCACTCTCATACAGGGCTCGCAATACACTGCGCCCTATACGACCAAATCCATTAATTGCGACTCTTAATGCCATGTCCATCGGTGCTCGTTTAACGATGACGCACAGTGTATCTCAAGCACGTAAAAGACGCACGTGTTGTGTGATCTCAACCAAGAGCTGTATACGCTTTGTCTCCTTTCGCCTTGTGATGACTTAAGGCTTGGTAACTCTCCTAAATGCTCGCCTTTGCTATACTTTAATAAACCCCATATGCATCATCTGACTTGCGTTTATCACAATTGCGAATAAAATAGACGTCTAGAAGTTAAAACATCTGAGATGATCGGCGGTGCGCGTTAATACGTATCGTCAGTTTCCCTGATAATCAATGAGAGTGTCACATGGCTAAGCACCTGTTTACCTCAGAGTCCGTCTCTGAAGGCCATCCTGATAAAATCGCAGATCAGATTTCTGATGCTGTTTTGGATGCCATCCTTGAGCAAGACCCCAAAGCACGCGTCGCCTGCGAAACCTATGTTAAAACTGGCATGGTAATGGTAGGCGGGGAAGTGACGACCTCGGCATGGGTCGATATCGAAGAGCTTACTCGTCAAACCGTTCAAGATATTGGCTATATCCACTCTGATATGGGCTTTGATGCCAACTCTTGCGCCGTATTGAATACCATTGGTAAACAATCCCCAGACATCAACCAAGGGGTTGATCGCGCCGACCCGAAAGATCAGGGCGCTGGCGACCAAGGGATCATGTTCGGCTTTGCCACCAATGAGACCAATGTGCTGATGCCAGCTCCTATTACCTATTCACACCGTTTGGTGGAGCGCCAAGCGCAAGTGCGCAAAGATGGCACCTTAGACTGGTTACGCCCAGATGCGAAAAGCCAGGTCACCTTTGCGTATGACAACGGCAAAATTGCCGGTATTGATGCCGTCGTGCTCTCTACACAGCATTGCGACAGTATTTCAACCGAGGATCTGCGCGAGGCGGTGATGGAAGAAATCATCAAGCCTGTGTTGCCGGCGGAATGGCTGACCAAAGACACCAAGTATTTCATTAACCCAACGGGTCGGTTTGTGATTGGCGGGCCAATGGGCGATTGTGGTTTGACAGGCCGTAAGATCATTGTTGACACCTATGGCGGGGCAGCCCGTCACGGTGGCGGGGCGTTCTCAGGAAAAGATCCCTCAAAAGTGGATCGCTCTGCCGCTTACGCCGCGCGCTATGTGGCCAAAAACATTGTTGCCGCAGGCCTTGCCGACCGTTGTGAAATTCAACTGTCTTACGCGATTGGCGTCGCCGAGCCGACGTCCATCATGGTCGAGACCTTCGGCACTGAAAAAGTCGCACCAGCGGTGATCATTAAAGCGGTACGTGAGCACTTCGACTTACGCCCGTATGGTTTGCAAGAAATGCTGGATTTGTTACAGCCTATCTATAAGCAAACGGCTGCGTATGGCCACTTTGGTCGCGACATCTTCCCTTGGGAGAAAATCGACAAAGCGGAGCTGTTGCGCGACTTTGCCAAGCTCGGGTAACCTTAGGCGACTCAGTGCTTTTAAGGGAAGCCTCGGCTTCCCTTTTTTGATCGCAGCAAGGACGACCACTTATGTCTTGTGCTTATGACACCCCAGAAAAATCCGCTCATGCATTACAACAGGCAGCGCTCTCACGCGCCCAGCAATGTATTGATGTGGCTAACCAGCAATTGGGCACCCAGCTGACCTACCCCGTGGTTGGCTTTACACTGCGGGGCAAGTCTGCCGGTACTGCGCATCCAGCACAATGGCGCGTCCGGTTTAACCCTGTTCTTTTGCTACAAGCACCACACACCTTTTTTGACGAAGTGATCCCTCATGAAGTCTGTCATTTGGTCACCTTTGCGTTATACGGTCGGGTGAAACCGCATGGTCCTGAGTGGCGTTCGTTGATGACCCAGGTCTTTAACGCCCCTGCCAATACCACCCACCAGCTTGATATCAGCGCCGTGCAGGGTAAAACCTTTGCTTACTACTGTGATTGCGGGCCTGTCGCCTTATCCATTCGCCGTCACAATAAAATACAACGCGGCCAAGCCATCTATCGCTGCAACCGCTGCCAACAGCCACTGACACGCAGTGGTGAAGGATCAGAATAGTTTGCTTTTTCGTCCCTCGTCCCCATAGTAGTGACAGAGCCTATCGTCCCTTTGGTCATGTTACACTGAGGGCGACTTGAACATGGAACACGAGCACAATGCGAATTCCTCGAATTTATCACCCAGCACCGTTACCCGAACAAGGCACGGTGATCTTAAGCGATGAAGCGGCGAACCATCTCGGTCGCGTCCTGCGTATGCAGGCAGAGCAGCCCATTTTGCTCTTTGATGGTAGCGGCGCGCAATTTCCTGCCACACTGACACAAGTGAGTAAAAAACAGGTGTCTGCCACCATTACCGCTCGCGAATCATACAGTGTCGAGTCACCACTTGACTTTGAACTAGGCCAAGTGATTTCGCGCGGCGAAAAGATGGAATTTACCATTCAAAAGTCGGTCGAGTTAGGCGTGAATACCATCACCCCACTTTTGTCAGCTCGCTGCGGCGTCAAGCTCAATGCTGAGCGACTCGAGAAAAAGCGCCAACAATGGCAAAAAATCGCCATTGGCGCCTGCGAACAAAGCGGCCGTAATGTCGTCCCTACCATTAATCCGGTGATCAATCTCGATACATGGTGTCAGCAGACATTTGAAGGCTTGAAGCTAAACCTGCATCCGCGTGCCTCCTACTCCATCAACACGCTTCCTGACGCGCCTCAAAAACTGCGTTTACTGATTGGCCCGGAGGGCGGGTTATCTGATGACGAGATTGCGATGACACGCGAACACAACTTTGAAGAAATCCTATTGGGCCCACGCGTGCTGCGAACAGAAACCGCGGCACTGACTGCCRTCACGGCCTTGCAGGTCCGTTTTGGCGACCTGGGTTAACTGGCAAGCAGGAGAAAAATGATGAAAATAGGTATAGTGATGGATCCCATTGAAGCCATCAGTGTGAAAAAAGACTCCACGTTTGCCATGATGCTGGCAGCACAAAAGCGCGGCTGGGACCTGCATTACATTCAGATGGATGACATGTCGATGCAACAAGGTGACCCTTATGCCCGCACTCACAGCGTCACCGTGATGGATAACCCAGAACAGTGGTATCAAATCAAGCAAACGCAAACCCTCGCGCTACGGGAATTTGATGCCATTTTGATGCGCAAAGACCCACCGTTCGATACCGAGTACATTTACGCGACTTACATGCTCGAACGCGCTGAGCAGGCCGGTGTGTTGATTGTGAATAAGCCACAGAGCCTACGCGACTGCAATGAAAAGCTGTACACGGCTTGGTTCCCAGAGCACACGCCCACCACCTTGGTCACTCGCCGCGCTGATGAAATCCGGGCGTTCCAAGCACAACATGGTGACGTGATTTTAAAGCCGCTTGATGGCATGGGCGGCGCCTCGATTTTCCGAGTGAAACAAGGCGACCCCAACTTGGGTGTGATCATCGAAACCCTTACCGAACATGGTCAACGTTTTTGCATGGCGCAAACCTTTGTGCCCGATATCAGCAACGGCGATAAGCGAATTTTGGTTGTTGATGGAGAGCCCGTGCCTTATTGCTTGGCGCGGATCCCCGCTGAGGGTGAAACCCGTGGCAACTTAGCGGCAGGCGGTCGCGGCGAAGCRCGTCCTCTGTCAGAGACTGACTGGGCCATCGCGCGCGCCATAGCCCCTACCCTCAAAGAAAAGGGGTTAATCTTTGTTGGCCTCGACGTGATAGGCGACAAATTAACGGAAATCAATGTCACCAGTCCAACCTGTATTCGCGAGATTGATGCCGCGTATGACATTTCTATTGGTGACATGTTAATGGAGGCGATTGCTAGACGCTGCGCCTAAGAAAAGAAGGCGCTCTCTGCGCCTTCATTATCTAAAACATCCATTTTCGCGCATACTCAAAGTACGCGCCCCCACAGGAGACGGCGATATGGATCTGAAAAATCATTTTTTAATCGCGATGCCCAGTATGGCTGATAGCCGTTTTCATCATGGCGTTATTTATGTGTGTGAGCACAGCCATGACGGGGCAATGGGGCTGATGATTAACCACCCGATCAACTTTTCAGTGGGAAAAATGCTGGATCAAATTGAGGTCGAGCGACAACTGCCCTTGTCGACTACCACAGAGAGCCTATCTCAACCCGTCCTTTTTGGTGGCCCCGTCTCTGAGGACAGAGGCTTTGTGCTGCACCCTGCAACCTGTGAGTACGGCACCAGTATTCCGCTGTCTGATCAGCTATCGGTCACCACCTCCAAAGACATTCTCTCGATTCTCGGCACCGAGCAACAGCCAGAGCAATTTCTGGTCGCGCTGGGCTATGCCGGCTGGGAGCCGGGCCAGCTTGAGCAGGAATTGGCCGACAATAGCTGGCTGACACTCGAAGCCGACCCCAAGGTCATTTTTGATACCCCCGTTCACCAACGCTGGCAAAAAGCGCTCGATCAGCTCGGTATCGACGCGGCAAACCTTTCTTCACAAGTAGGACATGCATGAACGCACAGACCATTATGGGATTTGATTACGGCGTCAAGAGCATTGGCGTCGCCATTGGCCAATCACTAACCGGCACGGCTCGCCCGCTATGCGCCTTAAAAGCGAGAGACGGGATCCCAAACTGGGATGATATCGAAGCCATACTCAAAGACTGGCAACCCGATTATCTGGTGGTGGGCTTGCCGCTCGACTTAAACGGTCAACCGTTAGAGACCATCACACCGAGAGCAAAGAAATTTGCCAACCGCCTACACGGGCGTTTCGGCTACCCCGTCGAGCTGCACGATGAACGCCTGTCTACCCGTGAAGCGCGTGCGGATCTTTTTGCCCGTGGTGGTTATAAAGCCCTAGGCAAAGGCGCCGTCGACGCCCAATCTGCGGTGGTGATTATCGAAAGCTGGTTCGAGCGTCTATACACAGATTAACTGGGCGAGATCGCCGCCTGCGGTGCAATCACCCCTTGTTTCTCGAGCTGGGCCATCGCTTGCGCCATCGTCTGCATACCATGCGCGGTACCAGTTTGCATCATGGAGGCGATTTGCGCCACTCTATCCTCTCGGATCAAGTTACAAACCGCTGATGTCACCGTCATAATTTCATAAGCAGCAACACGCTGACCTTGGGTGCTTTTGACCAGTTGTTGAGAAATCACCGCCTGCAGTGAGGACGACAGCATCGAACGCACCAAGGGCTTATCGCTGCCGGGAAATACATCAATGATACGATCGACACTTTTCGCTGCGCTAGCGGTGTGCAAGGTCRCAAACACCAAGTGCCCGGTCTCTGCCGCGGTTAACGCTAGACGGATGGTTTCTAAGTCACGTAGCTCGCCCACTAATATCACATCTGGGTCTTCACGCAGCGCTGAGCGCAAGGCTTGCTGAAAAGACTGCGTATCACGCTTGACCTCGCGCTGGTTCACCAAGCTTTGCTCGGACGGATGGATAAATTCAATCGGATCTTCGATAGTCAGAATATGCTTTTGTTGGTGATGGTTAATCTGCGCAATCATCGCCGCCAATGTGGTCGACTTCCCCGAGCCTGTCGGCCCAGTCACCAACACCAAACCTTGATGTAGCAAAGCCAGCTCACTGAAAAGTGGCGGCGCGGATAAATCCTCTAGCCTTGGTACGGCGGTGGGCACCACACGAAAGACCGCCGCACAGCCATGTAGCTGGTGGAACGCATTGACGCGAAAACGCGCCACCGAGTTTAGTTCAAAGGAAAAGTCGACTTCCCATGTGTTGTCAAAAACATGCTGCTGCTCAGGGCCCATCACTGCCAGTACCAGTTCCCGCACGGCTTGGTGGCTCAGCGGTGGCAGACTAAGCTTGCGCATATCGCCATCTACCCGCACCATAGGCGACACCCCCGCAGAAAGATGTAGATCTGACGCGCGATGCTTTACACTAAACGCAAGTAGCTCATTAATATCCATTCATTTTCCTTGCAGAATCCGGTATGTGTCATATTAAGAACAATATTCAACAGGTCAGGGAACAGATAGACCACGCAAGCCAAAAATGCGGCCGACTCGCCGACTCAGTGCAATTAATTGCAGTCAGCAAAACCAAGCCTATCGAGGCGATCGCAGATGCCATCGCCGCGGGGCAACGGGCGTTTGGGGAAAATTACGTGCAAGAAGGGGTGGAAAAGGTCGAGTATTTTGCCGAGCATCCCCCCGCGGCACCGATCGAATGGCACTTTATTGGTCCCATTCAGTCCAACAAAACACGGTTAATTGCAGAGCACTTTGACTGGGTGCATTCTGTCGATCGGTTGAAGATTGCTAAACGCCTGAGCGAGCAGCGTCCGACCCATTTACCGCCGCTCAATGTCCTGGTACAAGTCAATACCAGTGGCGAGGCATCAAAGTCGGGCTTATCCGTGGATAACGCCATCGCCCTCATTGAAGATATCCGAGCCCTACCCGGCCTGAATGTCAGAGGATTGATGTCTATTCCACAGCCTGAGACGGACTATCAGCGACAATGCGCCGCGTTTGAGCCTTTATCCAATGCGTTTCATGCGCTCAGTGAGCAGACGCCCGATATCGATACCTTATCGATGGGCATGAGTGGTGACATGGAAGCGGCGATTGCGTGTGGTAGCACCATGGTGCGTGTCGGCACCGCAATTTTTGGCGCGCGAGACTATCGCTAACAAAGCGGTCGTGATAAACCCCAAATAATGACGAGAACAACAGGAACGCTTTTCATGGAACATCGCTCCCTTACCTTTATTGGCGCCGGTAATATGGCGCGATCTATCATAGCTGGCCTGGTGAATGCAGGCTATCCCACTAAAGCGATAACGGCCTCATCACCCAGCGCTCACCCTGACGACGTGCTGAGCACGGATTATGGCATCCAAACCACCCGTGATAACTTGCATGCCTGCCAAGCAGCAGACGTCATTGTCTTGGCGGTCAAGCCACAATTAATGGCGCAGGTTTTAAGCGATTTATCGGCCGTCGATTGGTCATCAAAATTGGTGATCTCAATTGCAGCCGGCATCAGTACTCACCGTCTGTGCGAGATGGCAGGTACCACACTTAACCTAGTACGTGTGATGCCGAATACACCGTCTCTTGTCGGACAAGGAATGAGCGGGTTATTTGCGTCGAGCCAAGTCACTGACGCGGATAAACGCTATGCCACCGCCTTGATGGAAGCCGTCGGCGAAGTCTGCTGTGTCGACGAGGAAGCAAAAATGAATGGTGTGATTGCCGCTGCAGGCAGCGCACCGGCATACTTCTTTCGCTTTATGGAGGCGATGCAGCAAGAAGCTATCCGCCAAGGCTTTAGCGACGAGCAAGCCAGGCAGCTGGTTCAGCAAGCCGCAAAAGGCGCGGCAGAAATGGTTGTCAGCAATACGGACACAACCATTGGCCAATTGCGTGAGCAGGTCACCTCAAAAGGCGGCACAACCGCTGAAGCGTTACGTGTTTTCGACCAGCACCACATTGGCGATATAGTGGCACAGGCCATGAAGGCGGCAGTCAGCCGCGCCGAGCAAATGGAACAAGAATTTTAATCACTAAGGCAACGATATGAATGCAATGACCTTTCTGATCAACACCGCGTTTGATCTTTACATCATGGTGGTGCTGCTACGCGTTTGGCTACAATGGGCGCGCGCAGACTTTTACAACCCCTTCTCTCAATTTATCGTCAAAGCGACCCAGCCTGTGGTTGGACCGTTGCGTCGTATGATCCCGGCACTCGGTGGTTTGGATCTGGCAACGGTGCTGTTTGCTTACTTACTCATGGTGGCCAAATTTGTGGTACTGGATTTAGTCGCCGGTAACCCCTTCGCGATGAGTTCAGGCATGTTCCTCTTCTCCGCCATCGCCTTACTGAAAGCCGCGGGTAAGTTGCTGTTCTGGGTGCTGATCCTGCGCGCTATTTTGAGTTGGGTCAGCCAAGGCAACAACCCAGTAGAGTATGTTTTTCACCAACTGACCGAGCCCGTGTGCGCGCCAGTACGCCGTATTATTCCTCCCCTCGGTGGGCTCGATCTCAGTATTCTGGTGATCTTTATCGCGCTCCAATTTATCAATATGCTTATCGGCGATTTTATCGGCCCGATTTGGTATGCCCTGTAAGCGAATCGCCACGCGCTAAGTCATCCTCGACTTATCGCCATAGCTTGCACCGCTTACGGGATTTCACGGGTGCCAACGATGTAAGGCGGATCGTACTCAGGCACCCGTACGTATTGATAGCGACCCTCACTTCGCTTTATCACAAGGAAAGATTATGCGTCAGATAATTGCAGCGCTCAGCGTCATATTAACCGTGGCTATCTCCCCAGCATGGGCAGGTCAGTTTAAAGAAATCGGTGAGTTGGAAGTGCATTACAACACGCTCTCGACCACTTTCTTAACGCCCGAAATCGCTCAGCAGTACGACATTACCCGGAGTGGCTATCGAGGCTTGGTCAACATTGCCGTTCTCGATACCATGCAACTGGGAAAACCGGCGATTGCCGCCGAGGTCACCGGACAAGTCAAAAACTTGGTCGGAAAC
This sequence comes from Salinivibrio sp. IB282, assembly GCF_001995685.1. Classification (NCBI taxonomy): domain Bacteria; kingdom Pseudomonadati; phylum Pseudomonadota; class Gammaproteobacteria; order Vibrionales; family Vibrionaceae; genus Salinivibrio; species Salinivibrio sp. IB282. The sequence goes on from NZ_MUET01000018.1 coordinate 79,437, forward strand.
AGTCGTGATCTAGACTTTACCGAGATCAGAGAAGGTGACGCGATCTATTATATCGCTACCTTCGCCGCCGATGATGAAGAGACGTATCGCTTTCACATCGATCTCAACGCCGAAGGAAACCGCAATGCGTCCTTTGACTATAATTATACGTTTTACGTCGATGCCCCGTAGTCGGGCTATAACCCAATAGGTAACTGTGATGAAGAAAGTTGTGTTGGCCACTGGGAACGCAGGCAAAGTAAAAGAAATGGCGGGACTGCTCGACGAATTTGGTTTCGACGTCTTGCCACAAAGTGACTTTGCCGTTGAAGAGGCGGATGAAACAGGCACCACCTTTATCGAAAATGCCATCATTAAGGCGCGTCATGCGGCCAAAGTGACCGGCCTCCCCGCCATTGCCGATGATTCAGGTTTAGAAGTCGATGCGTTAAACGGTGCGCCGGGCGTGTATTCTGCCCGCTACGCCGGTGAAACAGCCAGTGATACGGACAATGTCGCTAAACTGTTAGAAGCTTTGCATGATACAGACAATGATGGACGCCAGGCTCGCTTCCATTGCGTGTTGGTTTATATGCGCCATGCGAATGACCCAACACCACTGGTCTGTCACGGGGTGTGGGAAGGGCAAATCGCTCAAGCACCGCAAGGGGACAACGGATTTGGCTACGATCCCGTGTTTTTACCTGCCGATCAGCAGTGTACCGCAGCAGAAATGCCCGCTTCCGAGAAAAAACAACGTTCTCACCGCGGACAAGCACTTAACGCCCTGTTCCAAGCCTTAAAAGCGTCGCAATAAGCCATGATCCCATTGAGTCTGTATGTACACATTCCTTGGTGTGTACAAAAATGTCCCTATTGCGACTTTAACTCGCATACCCAAAAAGGTGAGATCCCGGAAGAGGATTATATTGATGCGCTGCTCGAGGATTTGGATACTGATCTTGCCGCCTACCCTTCAGTTGCGACACGTCCACTGCATTCGATCTTTATTGGAGGCGGCACACCAAGCTTGATGTCGCCTTCACAGATAGCACGTCTGTTGGATGGCATTAAGGCACGCCTTCCCGTCAGTGACAACCTGGAAGTGACCATGGAAGCCAACCCTGGCACCGTGGAGGCCGATAAGTTTATCGGCTACCGACAAGCAGGCGTTAACCGGATTTCTATCGGGGTGCAGAGCTTTTCTGCTGATAAGCTCGAACGCTTGGGGCGCATTCATGGCCCTGGAGAAGCAGAGCGGGCCGCCCACCTTGCCCATCAAGCGGGATTAAATAGCTTTAACCTTGATTTGATGCATGGTTTGCCCAACCAGTCAGAGCAAGAGGCTCTGAGTGACTTAGAAAAAGCGATTGCACTTAAGCCGCCACATCTGTCTTGGTACCAGTTGACCATCGAGCCCAACACCCAGTTTTACTCCAAACCACCCACTCTGCCAGAAGAAGATACCTTGTGGGACATTTTTGATCGCGGGCATCAGCTGCTTACCGACGCTGGCTACGTACAATACGAGACATCCGCCTACAGCTTACCCGGTCATCAATGCGCCCATAACCTCAATTACTGGCGTTTTGGTGACTATTTGGGCATAGGTTGTGGCGCCCACGGCAAACTCACCTTACCCAATGGCGATCAGCCTCGCCTGCTTCGAACGGTGAAAGTGAAGCATCCGCGCGGCTACCTCGATCCACAAAAAGCCTATCTCACTGATAGCCAGTGGGTGAAAGAGACGGATCTCGCGTTTGAGTTCTTTATGAATCGGTTTCGTCTGCTCGAGCCTTGCCCGAAAGCCGAGTTTGTTGCCCGTACCGGGTTGCCCCTCGATCATCTCAGCCACCCTTTGACGCAAGCCCTTGAGCAAGGTCTGCTCGCGGAGTCCGAGACACATTGGCAAGTAACCGCTAAAGGTAAGCTCTTTCTCAACGATCTTTTGGCCATTTTTTTAACTGACTAGTGCAACAAACTGTGTGTTAAGGTGCCTATTGTTTAGGCACCTTTACCTGCCCAGCGGCGATTGGCCGTTTGACGGCAAGTAAAGTCCGCCCGACTCACTCAACCAGCCTAAGAGGGATACCCTGTGACTTCGTCATTTCGTGTCGAGCCGAAACATTGGACTTTAATCGCTGCGCTGATCATCGCAGCCTATGCGTGCTATTTACTTATCGAGCCCTATATTGGTGCAATCGTTCTCGCGTTTATTGTCTCTTTGCTCTTTTTCCCTCTTCATAAACGTATTGAAGATCGCATTGGGCAACGCCCAAACACGGCGTCGGTGATATCTTGTGTCTTAATCACTTTTATCATCATCATTCCCCTCACCGTGGTAGCGGGAGCGATAATCGAGCAAGGCGTGAGCTTTTTTACACGCAGTTACGAATGGCTTAATAACGGTGGCGCAAAACAGTTACTCAACAACCCACAAATACAATCGTCACTGCATTTTCTCAACCAATGGCTGCCATTTGATTTAATTGACCCACAAGAAACGGTGAAAAAGCTGGCCGCTTGGATGTCTTCTTTCAGTGGCCAAATGCTCGAATTCAGCTCCAAGGTATTAGGGGATGTGACCGATTTTTTCATCACCTTTATGCTGATGTTGTTCGTTCTGTTTTTCTTGCTCCGCGATCACGACAGCATTATCCATACGCTCCGCCACGTGATCCCCTTATCACGCAGCCAAGAAGATCAGTTATTGGATGAGGTGGAAAAGGTGGCCAAGTCTGCCGTGCTTGGGTCCTTTCTCACCGCCTTGGCGCAAGGGGCCGCAGGCGGCTTGGCGATGTGGGCCGTGGGCCTGCCAGCGCTATTTTGGGGCACCATGATGGCGTTCGCCTCCTTTATTCCTGTGGTCGGCACCGCGCTCATCTGGCTGCCAACCGTGCTTTATTTGGTGGCCACGGGCGATTGGCAATGGGCGGTAGCCTTACTGATATGGAGTGTGGTGGTGGTCGGCTCCATCGATAATCTCCTCCGCCCCTTCCTCATGCAAGGCAACTCGGGGATGAACACCCTGCTTATTTTCTTCTCACTGTTAGGTGGCTTGCATCTGTTTGGCTTGATGGGACTGATTTATGGCCCGATTATTTTCTCCATCACCTTAGTGCTATTTCGTATGTATGAAATCGAGTTTGAGCGCTTTCTTGACCGACAAGACAACGCATAAGCACGCTGATATTGGCCTGGTGCGCGCTTTGTGGGAAAATCCCCGTCAGCGCGCCCCTCGACCAAACGCGACCTATCAGTCACAGTAACCGAAGAGAAATACCATGGCCCTCACGGCTCCTAGCGAGATTGCCCAACGTCACCTCACGCTGTTTGAAAACAAACATGTTCTATTAGCTGGTGAGCTAGAAGATAACTTTGCTCAGCAGTTACTGCCTCATGCCTCGCAAGTGTCTGTCTTTACGACCCATCATGGCTACGCCTCACGAATGGCAAATACCGATGTGAAGGTCCATGAAGGGGCTGAATATGTGGGTGAGAGCTCAGTTGATTTGGTGCTTTTCTACTGGCCTAAGTCAAAAGCGGAAGCCGATTTTCTTCTCGCGATGCTCACACATCGTCTCGGTGCCAATGTCGACTGGGTCGTGGTGGGTGAAAACCGCAGTGGCGTTAAAAGCATCGAAAAACGTTTTGCCCCGTATGGCCAAGTGATCAAACAAGACTCGGCACGCCGATGCAGCCTGTATCATGGCCAATGTACGTTACCGGCGGCATCGTTTAACCTAGCGGATTGGTTTCACGACTACCCACTCCAAGTAGAGAATCAATCACTCACTGTTCGTGCTCTACCCGGTGTGTTTAGCCACAAAAGTCTTGATGATGGCACGGCCTTATTACTCAAGCACCTGCCCAATATGCACGGTGATGTGATTGATGTCGGCTGTGGCGCAGGCGTCATCGGCTCGGTAATACTGGCTACCCACCCAAGCTGTACGGTCACCTGTGTTGATGTGAATCATTTAGCCGTTGCATCAACCCAAGCGACCCTCACGGCCAATGGGCTCAAAGGCTCTGTTTTTGCCTCAGACATGTTAGGTGCCGTCAGTGGACAGCAGTTTGATGCCATTATTAGCAATCCACCGTTTCATGAAGGGCTCGAGACGTTTTACCAGGCTACTGAGTCCTTGCTGGAAAGCGCGCCTCGCTACCTGCGCCGTCACGGCCAATTGGTGATCGTCGCCAACAGCTTCTTACGTTACCCCCCGATTATTGAAAAAGGGCTCGGTCAGTGTGATACCCTCGCCAAAACCCGTCGATTCGCCGTTTATCATGCGCAAAAAGCACGCTAGTGGCTGACAACACCATCGAGCAGTGAGTTAACACACATATAAGACTTGATACCTGACAGCAGATCACAGTTTTGACTCATCAGACGTGTTAGCGTCTTCTCTCTCGCGGCTGCCTTTTGGCAGCCGTTTGCGATTCAAGCCCGCGTGATCAGAGAGAGGTATTCACAGCGTGCAAATGGATATGGCTTACTCGACGCGTCTTCAACGCCGCTTGGGATGGCGATAAAGTCGACCTAGCAGAAAAAAGTGGCTTATGGCGTGTTTATCAGGATAAAGGCAGCTGCCAAACAAGAACCTTGGATAAGTACCTGCACGTAGAAACCGTCCACAAAACACCACGTTGGCGAAATGTAGTACGCACGCTCGACTTTGTCCTCAAGCATACCAGTGAGCAATCACCTCACTACCAGTCATTAAAACAGGCCCAATCTGATATCCAGAACTGGGTGAGCCAAGACAAAGGCCGTCGTTGACATTGTCATTGCGGGTAAGCGGCCTTATAGTGATTCAAACCCTTAATCGCTAGGTCTTAATGGCGCTTTCTCTTCCTCAACTGCGAGTGTTTTTAACCATCGTGCAAGAGGGCACGATCACCGCCGCGGCGAAAAAACTGTTTCTCAGTAAACCGGCGGTCAGTATGGCACTCGCCGAATTAGAAAGTCAGCTCGGTTATCCCTTGTTTGATCGACGCGGCAACCGGCTTCACCTTAATGATCAAGGCGCGGCGCTTATCCCTAAAGCGGATGAGTTGCTGATCCGTAGCGATGAAATTAGCGCCGCATTGAAAGACGACAGCCAATTGATTGGCTGCCTACGATTAGGGGGAAGCGATACCGTGGGTAATCAGCTTTTACCCACACTGATTAGCGATTTTCGCCATGCGACCTCGCATCAACAGCAAACACTGATGATTGCCAACAGCCAAGAGATCATCGATCGCCTTCAACACTTCGAGCTGGATGTTGGATTGGTAGAGGGTGAAATACTGCACCCCGATTTACTGCAAATGCCGTGGCTAAGCGATCAGATGGTCGTGGTATGTCACCCAGATCACCCACTTGCGAGTCAAACGTCGTTAAGTGTGGGGGCTCTCGACGATCAAACCTGGCTGATCCGCGAACCAGGTTCAGGCACGCGTGAGCACTTTCTCTCACGCCTTGCACCTCGCTTCGAGCGCTGGCATCTTTCTTTTGAGCTCAATACCACCGAAGCGATTTTAAATGCTGCGAGTGCCGGGTTAGGCCTCGCGTACCTGTCTAAGCTCTCCGCTCAGCACGCCATTGCCGATGGTCGAGTCGTTGCCCTCGAACTCCCTTTGCTTTTATCTCGGCGCTATTGRCTCGTGCGCCACAAAGATAAATATCAGTCAGGTCTACTCTCCCGCTTCTGGGATTTCTGCTTACACTGGCAACCTCAACCCTATTCTTCTACTTAACCAGCAATCACCATGCGACAGATACAAAAAAGCCCCGACCGTCAGGTCAGGGCTCTGTATTCTCTTATCAAAGTCTTACACATATCTGCTTTGATGCTTAAATTGCGAGCTATGCGCAGTGAGTTTTGAAGCGAGACGCGCAGTGTATGCCAATACATGAGCATCATCGTTATCAAAAGCATCGAGCAATCAGCAAGATAAGCGTTTTTGCCTTCAGATTTTTCCAAAAATCTGAAAACAAGAAAGCAAGCCTGGCGATGTCCTACTCTCACATGGGGAGACCCCACACTACCATCGGCGCTACTTCGTTTCACTACTGAGTTCGGCATGGAGTCAGGTGGGTCCAAAGCGCTATGGTCGCCAAGCAAAATTTGGTGTGTCTTCGCTTTTCAGTCAAAACACGTATCTAGAAAGCTGTTCGTTCTCGCCACAATCAACTGGCTTTATTTCGAGTCCAACCCAAAACCGCTTGGGTGTTGTATGGTTAAGCCTCACGGGCCATTAGTACAGGTTAGCTCAACGCCTCACAGCGCTTACACACCCTGCCTATCAACGTCGTCGTCTACGACAACCCTTTAGAGAGCTCGAAGCTCTAGGGATGACTCATCTCGGGGCCAGCTTCGCGCTTAGATGCTTTCAGCGCTTATCTAATTAGTACAGGTTAGCTCAACGCCTCACAGCGCTTACACACCCTGCCTATCAACGTCGTMGTCTACGACAACCCTTTAGAGAGCTCGAAGCTCTAGGGATGACTCATCTCGGGGCCAGCTTCGCGCTTAGATGCTTTCAGCGCTTATCTGTGCCGAACTTAGCTACCGGGCAATGCGTCTGGCGACACAACCCGAACACCAGCGGTTCGTCCACTCCGGTCCTCTCGTACTAGGAGCAGCTCCCCTCAATCATCCAACGCCCACGGCAGATAGGGACCGAACTGTCTCACGACGTTCTAAACCCAGCTCGCGTACCACTTTAAATGGCGAACAGCCATACCCTTGGGACCGACTTCAGCCCCAGGATGTGATGAGCCGACATCGAGGTGCCAAACACCGCCGTCGATATGAACTCTTGGGCGGTATCAGCCTGTTATCCCCGGAGTACCTTTTATCCGTTGAGCGATGGCCCTTCCATTCAGAACCACCGGATCACTATGACCTACTTTCGTACCTGCTCGAGCCGTCACTCTCGCAGTTAAGCGGGCTTATGCCATTGCACTAACCTCACGATGTCCGACCGTGATTAGCCCACCTTCGTGCTCCTCCGTTACACTTTGGGAGGAGACCGCCCCAGTCAAACTACCCACCAGGCACTGTCCTCACCCCRGATAAYGGGGCTAAGTTAGAACATCAAACATACAAGGGTGGTATTTCAAGGATGGCTCCACAGCAACTGGCGTCGCCGCTTCAAAGCCTCCCACCTATCCTACACATGTAGGCTCAATGTTCAGTGCCAAGCTGTAGTAAAGGTTCACGGGGTCTTTCCGTCTAGCCGCGGGTACACAGCATCTTCACTGCGATTTCAATTTCACTGAGTCTCGGGTGGAGACAGCGTGGCCATCATTACGCCATTCGTGCAGGTCGGAACTTACCCGACAAGGAATTTCGCTACCTTAGGACCGTTATAGTTACGGCCGCCGTTTACCGGGGCTTCRATCAATGGCTTCTCTTGCGATAACCACATCAATTAACCTTCCGGCACCGGGCAGGCGTCACACCGTATACGTCATCTTTCGATTTTGCACAGTGCTGTGTTTTTAATAAACAGTTGCAGCCACCTGGTATCTGCGACTGCCCATAGCTCCATCCGCAAGGGACTTCACCGCGGGCAGCGTACCTTCTCCCGAAGTTACGGTACCATTTTGCCTAGTTCCTTCACCCGAGTTCTCTCAAGCGCCTTGGTATTCTCTACCCGACCACCTGTGTCGGTTTGGAGTACGGTTGCTACTTACCTGAAGCTTAGAGGCTTTTCCYGGAAGCATGGCATCAATGACTTCACCACCTTGGTGGCTCGACATCGTGTCTCGGCCTTGATTTCCCGGATTTGCCTAAGAAATCAGCCTACGCACTTGAACCTGGACRACCATCGCCAGGCCCACCTAGCCTTCTCCGTCCCCCCATCGCAGTAAGYAGCAGTACGGGAATATTAACCCGTTTCCCATCGACTACGCCTTTCGGCCTCGCCTTAGGGGCCGACTTACCCTGCCCCGATTAACGTTGGACAGGAACCCTTGGTCTTCCGGCGWGGAGGTTTTTCACCCCCWTTATCGTTACTCATGTCAGCATTCGCACTTGTGATACCTCCAGCATGCCTCTCAGCACACCTTCAACRGCTTACACAACGCTCCCCTACCCAATAGCTGCATCCTTAAAGCCACTATCTTTATTCGCCTCAACCATTGTTGGGCGCTTTGACGTTATTAACCACGCGCTTCGCGCATAACGTCAATCCAATAGCTTTAAGTGATGCAGCCATTGCCGCAGCTTCGGTGTATCGCTTAGCCCCGTTACATCTTCCGCGCAGGCCGACTCGACCAGTGAGCTATTACGCTTTCTTTAAATGATGGCTGCTTCTAAGCCAACATCCTGGCTGTCTGAGCCTTCCCACATCGTTTCCCACTTAGCGATAACTTKGGGACCTTAGCTGGCGGTCTGGGTTGTTTCCCTCTCCACGACGGACGTTAGCACCCGCCGTGTGTCTCCCGGATAGCACTTACTGGTATTCGGAGTTTGCAAAGGGTTGGTAAGTCGGGATGACCCCCTAGCCTTAACAGTGCTCTACCCCCAGTAGTGTTCGTCCGAGGCGCTACCTAAATAGCTTTCGGGGAGAACCAGCTATCTCCGAGTTTGATTGGCCTTTCACCCCTAGCCACAGGTCATCTCCTAACTTTTCAACGTTAGTGAGTTCGGTCCTCCAGTTGATGTTACTCAACCTTCAACCTGCCCATGGCTAGATCACTCGGTTTCGGGTCTAATGCAAGCAACTGTCGCCCAGTTAAGACTCGGTTTCCCTACGGCTCCCCTATGCGGTTAACCTRGCTACTTACATTAAGTCGCTGACCCATTATACAAAAGGTACGCGGTCACCCCAAAACGTTAGTGAGTTCGGTCCTCCAGTTGATGTTACTCAACCTTCAACCTGCCCATGGCTAGATCACTCGGTTTCGGGTCTAATGCAAGCAACTGTCGCCCAGTTAAGACTCGGTTTCCCTACGGCTCCCCTATGCGGTTAACCTRGCTACTTACATTAAGTCGCTGACCCATTATACAAAAGGTACGCGGTCACCCCATCACTAAGTCACCTCTGCTGGTTTGGGCGGTTGACYCACGCTKCGCGTGGTTAACCCAATCMACAAAGTGATAGCGTCTCACTAAGATGAAGTGTCTTAGTGATGGGGCTCCCACTGCTTGTACGTAGACGGTTTCAGGTTCTATTTCACTCCCCTCACAGGGGTTCTTTTCGCCTTTCCCTCACGGTACTGGTTCACTATCGGTCAGTCAGGAGTATTTAGCCTTGGAGGATGGTCCCCCCATGTTCAGACAAGATATCACGTGTCCCGTCCTACTCGTTTTCACGACTAAGGCGCTGTCGGTTACGGGGCTATCACCCTTTATTGCCAGGTTTTCCAACCTGTTCACCTAACGMCTAAGCCGCTTAAGGGCTGCTCCGGGGTCGCTCGCCGCTACTGCCGGAATCTCAATTGATTTCTTTTCCTTCGGGTACTTAGATGTTTCAGTTCCCCGAGTTCGCCTCTTAGCGCTATGGATTCACGCTAAGATACCTGCTTATGCAGGTGGGTTTCCCCATTCGGACATCGATGGCTCAAATGCTTCTTACCAGCTCACCATCGCTTTTCGCAGGTTAGTACGTCCTTCATCGCCTCTGACTGCCAAGGCATCCACCGTCTACGCTTARTYACTTAACCATACAACCCCAAAAGGTCTTGTATGAAAACAACTAAGGTTTTGTTTTTGCCGGACTCAAAATAGAGACTTTGCTTATCAAATAAGACAAAGCCCAAGCACACTTGATTGTGTGAGTGACATTTCTGTCACTGATTGAGAACTTTACTGTCATTCTTAAAGAATGACTTGTCAGCTTTCCAGATTGTTAAAGAGCATGTGWATYTATCAATACGATAAACCACTTTATTTTTTGCTTTCAGACAGCACTTATCGCAACAGGCGTCAACTGCTGTAAAAACAAAGAGTAAAATGGTGGAGCTAAGCAGGATCGAACTGCTGACCTCCTGCGTGCAAGGCAGGCGCTCTCCCAGCTGAGCTATAGCCCCATTTTGTAGTGCTTCTCTCTTGCAGAGAGAATGGTGGGCGATACCGGGCTCGAACCAGTGACCCCCTCCTTGTAAGGGAGGTGCTCTCCCAACTGAGCTAATCGCCCATCTTCCAGACTTGGTGGAGCTAGGCGGGATCGAACCGCCGACCTCTTGCATGCCATGCAAGCGCTCTCCCAGCTGAGCTATAGCCCCGCGTCTGAGAAAATGGTGGGTTGTACAGGATTCGAACCTGTGACCAATTGATTAAAAGTCAACTGCTCTACCAACTGAGCTAACAACCCAATGGCGTCCCATAGGGGAGTCGAACCCCTGTTACCGCCGTGAAAGGGCGGTGTCCTAGGCCTCTAGACGAATGGGACACGCTGATATGTTTGGGWACATATCCTCTTTAWWACTTYAACCTATACAATCTGTGTGARCACTCGCAACAATAGCGTCAGTAAGGAGGTGATCCAGCCCCAGGTTCCCCTAGGGCTACCTTGTTACGACTTCACCCCAGTCATGAACCACACCGTGGTAAACGCCCTCCCGAAGGTTAAGCTATCTACTTCTGGTGCAGCCCACTCCCATGGTGTGACGGGCGGTGTGTACA